>JAPLBU010000248.1 GCA_026392575.1 Actinomycetota bacterium
CCGATCCCCGTGCCCGTGGCCTACTACAGCTTCGGCGGGTGGAAGGCATCGATCTTCGGCGACAGCAACATCTACGGGCCTGCCGGCGTCGAGTTCTACACCCGCACGAAGACCGTCACCTCCCGCTGGCCCGATCCCTCGACCTCGTCCGTCGACCTCGGGTTCCCGCGCACCCGCTGATCCCGGCTCCTCCTCCTCGAACCGAAAGGCTCCCCATGGACATCGGCATCGTTTTACAGTGCACTCCCCCTGCAGCCCGCGTCGTCGACCTCGCAAAGCGGGCCGAGAGCTACGGCTTCTCGCACGTCTGGACCTTCGACTCCCACATCCTGTGGGAGGAGCCTTACGTCATCTACAGCAAGATCCTCGACGAGACCCGCAAGGTGATTGTCGGACCCATGGTCACCAATCCCGCGACTCGCGACATCACCGTCACGGCATCCGTCTTCGCGACCCTCAACGAGATGTACGGCAACCGGACCGTGATCGGTATCGGGCGCGGCGACTCAGCCGTGCGCGTCACCAACGGCAAGCCCGTGTCGGTCGCCGAATTGCGTCAGGCGGTTCTCGACGTCAAGGGGCTCGTCAACGGTGAGTCCATTGAGTACAAGGGCAACCAGCTGCGTCTGCCGTGCGTGTGGGTTGCCGCCTACGGACCCAAGGTCCTGGCGCTCACCGGCGAGGTCGGCGATGGTTTCATCCTGCAACTCGCTGATCCGCACATCGCTGAGTGGACGATCGGCGCAGTGCGCGACGCCGCTACGGCAGCGGGCCGCAACCCTGACGACGTCTACATCTGCGTGGCGGCTCCCGCCTACGTCACCGATGGCTCCCCCGAGGCGCACGCACACGCCCGCGACCAGCTCCGCTGGTTCGGCGGCATGGTCGGCAACCACGTCGCCGACATCGTCGAGCGCTACGGCGAGGGTGGCGGCGCAGTTCCGCAGGCCCTGACCGAGTACATCAAGAACCGCAAGGGGTATGACTACAACGAGCACGGCCAGGCCGGCAATACGCACACCGACTTCGTGCCTGACGAGATCGTCGATCGCTTCTGCATCATCGGACCGCCGGAGGAGCACATCCGCCGGATTGAAGAGCTCAGGGCGCTGGGCGTCAACCAGTTCGCCGTCTACCTCCAGCACGACGACAAGGACCACACGCTTGCGCAGTACGGCGAGAAGATCATTCCGGCGGTGCAGGAGCACGTGAAGGCGAAATCCTGATCACTCCCACCACACCTAACAGGCCCGAAACAGGAGCGAAACCTTCGTGACAGAGCATGCGGCTGTGACAGCAGCCACCGCTGAGCGCCCGCGCCGGCAGGGCAACGTCGTCCGACGTGTCCGCCGCGGAGCCATCGGCCTGCTCTGGGCCCTCGCTGGGATCCTCCTCACGATCGTGATGTGGGAACTGGTCAAGTGGCTGGGCTCCGTGATGGAACTGCCCTTCAACACCTCGGACACCTCCATGCCGCATGTGTGGACCATGGCCAGCGGCTTCAGCCAGCCCGAGGTGCGTGGATCTGACACGACGGTCTTCGAAGCCGTGGTGATGGCCGCCGGCTACTCGCTCCTGATCGCACTCGGCGGCTTCGTCATCGGTGTCGGCATCGGGCTCATCCTGGCCATCGTCATGCAGCGCTTCGCGTTCATGGAGCGGGGACTGCTGCCCTTCGTGATCGCCTCCCAGACGGTGCCGCTGATCGCCCTGGCTCCTCTGATCACCGGCATCGGCAATCGGATCAGCATCGGCCCCGTCCAGTGGAACACCACCTACTCGGTCATGTTCATCGCTGCCTATCTCGCCTTCTTCCCGATGAGTGTCGGAGCCCTCCGCGGGTTGAAGGCCCCGACACCCACCGCTCTTGAACTCATGCGCTCCTACGCAGCCACACCACGAGCGACCCTGTGGAAGCTCCGCTTCCCGGCCTCACTTCCCTACCTCGTCCCCGCCATGAAGGTCTCGGCGGCCGCCGCCGTCGTCGGCACGGTCGTCGCGGAGATCTCCACCGGCGTTCGCGGTGGCATCGGCCGCCTCATCATCGAGTACGCGCGCGAGACCACCTCCCAGCCGGCCAAGGTCTATGTCGCCGTCTTCGGCGCCATCGCCCTCGGCCTCGTCGCTGCCTCCCTCGTTACCGCCCTCGACGTCTACCTCACGCGCAACCTGCCCAAGGAGAGCCCCGCATGACCACGGCCACAACCAGCGAGCTTGCGGTCCAGGCATCCGGTGTCTGGAAGGTCTTCAACGAGGGCCAGACCAACGAGGTGACCGCCCTGCAGGACATCGACCTCACGGTGTCCCCGGGCGAGTTCGTCTCGCTGATCGGCCCGTCCGGATGTGGCAAGAGCACGCTGCTCCGCGTCATCGCCGATCTCACCCACGCCACGAAGGGGTCCGTCCAGGTGGCGGGCATGCCTGCAGCCAAGGCGCGTGAGGAGCAGCGCTACGGCATGGCCTTCCAGCAGGCCGCCCTGTTCGACTGGCGAACCGTGCAGCGCAATGTGGAGCTTCCGCTTGAACTCCAGGGCTGGCCCAAGGACAAGCGGCAGGCTCGTGCAAGCGAACTGCTCGAGATGGTTCAGCTCGCCGACTTCGCCACCCACCGCCCGTGGGAGCTGTCCGGGGGCATGCAGCAGCGCGTCGCCATCGCCCGTTCGCTCGCCGTCGATCCCCCGCTGCTGCTCATGGACGAGCCCTTCGGAGCCCTCGATGAGATGACGCGGGAACGCATGCAGAACGAGCTGCTGCGCATCCGCGAGGAAACCGGGAAGAGCATCATCTTCGTCACGCACTCCATCCCGGAGGCGGTGTACCTGTCCGACCGGGTTGTCGTCATGTCCGCACGTCCCGGGCGCATCACTCACATCATCGACGTCAACCTCGGCTCTCGCACGGAGGACACCCGCGAGGCCGAATCCTTCTTCGAGTCCGTAACGGCCGTGCGCGAGGCACTACGCGGCCGCGGCGGCGGTGCCATCAGCGCCCGGGTCGGCGAGGTCTGATGAGCGACCGCTTCCGTGCCATCTGGCCACCGATTCTCATCGCGGTGCTCTTCCTGTCCGCGTGGCAGCTGCTCGTCGTCGTCCAGGACATCAAGCCCTACCTGCTGCCCTCGCCGAGCCTGATCGCCGGCAACTTCTTCTCCGACGTCAGCCTGATGTGGGCCGCGGCCCTCTACACCGGGACGACAGCTCTGCTCGGCCTGATGTTCGGGACCATGCTCGGGATGGTTGCGGCCCTCCTCGCCCAGCGGTTCATCGTCATTAACAATCTGATCACACCGCTTGCGGCAGGGCTGGCCGCTGTGCCCATCATTGCCCTGACCCCGATCCTCAACAACATGTTCAACATCACGAGCAGGACCCCGCGAGTACTGGTGACCATGATCATCGTGTTCTTCCCGATGTTCGTGAACCTCACCAGAGGACTCGTCCAGGTCCAGCCCGTCCAACTGGAGTTGATGCGCTCGATGAACGCCAGCCCGAGAACCGTGCTTCGGATCCTGCGCGTGCCCAACGCCATCCCCTTCTTCTTCACAGGGCTCAAGATCGCTGCCCCACTCGCGGTGATCGCCGCCCTCGTCGCCGAGTACTTCGGCGGACCCCAGCTCGGTCTGGGCAGCCGCATCGCCTCCGCAGCGGCCAACACCGCGTACGGCCGGGCCTGGGCCTATGTCGTCGCATCGATCCTCGTGGGGCTGCTGTTCTATCTCATCGTGATCGGATTGGAACGATGGACCGCCCCATGGACCGGCCATCGCCGGAGCACGTGAACGCCGACTGTCCCTCACCACCCAACAAGTGAAACACCACAAATAGGAGGAAGAATGCGAGGAATCGCACGCAGTCCCTGGGTCGCTTTCGCGTCCCTGGCGACGGTCGGTGCACTGGCCCTTACGGGCTGCAGCAGCGGCACCAGCTCAACAGAGAGCTCATCGGCCGCAGCACCATCGGCCGAAGCGCCGTCGACAGCCGCGTCCTCAGCAGCAGCCTCAGCTCCGGCTGCCGAGTGCGCCGAACTGACCCCCGTGAACCTGCAGCTCCAGTGGTTCGTGCAGGCGCAGTTCGGCGGCTACTACGCTGCCAAGGACAAGGGCTTCTACACGGATCAGTGCCTCGATGTCACCATCCTCGAGGGCGGCGTCGATATCGTCCCGCAGACTGTCCTCGCTCAGGGTGGCGCCGACTTCGCGATCTCGTGGGTGCCCAAGGCCCTCGCCTCGCGCGAGCAGGGTGCACTGATCACCAACGTCGCCCAGGTGTTCGCGCGCTCCGGCACCCTCCAGGTGTCGTTCGCCGACAGGAACATCAAGACGGCAGCCGACTTCAAGGGCAAGAAGATCGGCAACTGGGGATTCGGCAACGAGTACGAGGTGTTCGCAGCCATCACGAAGGCGGGCCTTGATCCCGCCGCCGATGTCGAGCTCGTCCAGCAGCAGTTCGACATGCAGGCGCTCCTCAACGGCGAGATCGATGCCGCCGAGGCGATGACCTACAACGAGTACGCGCAGGTGCTCGAGGCGAAGAACCCCGACACCGGCGAGCTCTACAAGCCCGAGGACTTCAACGTCGTGAACTACAACGACGAGGGCGTGGCCATGTACCAGGACGCGATCTGGGCCTCGCAGGAGCGCCTCTCCGATCCGGCCTACCAGGACACGACGCAGCGGTTCGTTACAGCTTCGCTCCAGGGCTGGATCTACTGCCGTGACAACGCGCAGGAGTGCGCCGACATCATCACCACGAACGGCTCGAAGCTCGGTGCGAGCCATCAGCTGTGGATGATGAACGAGGTCAACAAGCTGATCTGGCCGTCGCCGGCCGGCGTCGGTGTCATCGACACCGCACTGTGGGATCAGACGGTTACCGTCGCGACAGGCGCCAAGAACCTCGAGGGCGCAACGGTCATCACCAAGGCACCGGATGCGGAGGCGTACACCAACCAGTACGCCGAGGCGGCCAATGCGGCGCTGACCGCTGAGGGCCTGAACACGACCGGTGATGCGTACGCACCGATCGAGGTCACCCTCCTGGAGGGCGGCAACTAGCAGCACGCCAGTGGGGGCCGGTCGCAATCGCGACC
>JAPLBU010000155.1:0-983 GCA_026392575.1 Actinomycetota bacterium
GGCAAGATCGCCACGGCGATCGCCGCCGCCAACACGACCTCGACCTGCTTCATGGGCCTGGCCAACGTTGACCCGGCCTTCGTATCCGCCGCCGGGATCCCCGCCTCGCAGCGCTGCGTCTTCAGCGGCGTCCCCGAGGCCGCGCAGCTGCCCGACGCATCCTCCTACGTCAAGGCCTACCGTGCGAAGTTCCACGCCAAGCCGGGCGTCTGGGGAACCTTCACCTACGACTCCGCCAACGTGCTGTTCGCCGCGATGACCAAGGCTGGCACCGAGAAGAGCAGCCCCGTGCTGAAGGCCCTGCTCAAGACCAAGAACTTCTCGGGGCAGACCGGCTCGATCACGATCGACGCGAAGACCGGCAACCGCACCAAGGTGCCCGTCTACATCCTGAAGGTCGACAAGGTCGGCACGTTCGTCATCAACTAGCGTGCCGACGCCAGTAGCGCGGCGACAGCCTTGGTGACGATGGCCGGGTCATCCTGCTGGATGACATGACCGGAGTCCTTGGCGTACCAGTGCTGGGAGTTCGACGACAGCCGTGCGGCACGTGACTGCTCCACGTTCCACTTTCGGTCGGCCCACGACGTGGCTTCGCGGGGATCGCCGGCCGTGATCACGATCAGCGGTGTGCTGCCCAGGTCGGGACCGCCAGCGGTCGCCCGTTCGCTTGCTCCCATGCTGATCAGCGTTCCGCCCTCGTGCCATGGTCCGGCGTACGACGGCAGGAACGTGCGGTGGATCCCGGGGTAGACGGCATCGAGCAGCAGGACGCCAGCCAGATCATCTGGGTTGGCGGCGGCGAAGGCGCGCACGACGAGACCTGCGTAGGAGTGGCCGACGAGCACGTAGGGCCCGCTCTCCCCAGCGGCGTTGAGCAGCGCGCGCAGTTCAGCGGCGTGCTGCCCTGCATCGGTCCACTTCGAACCGCGCCGCGCCGGGCTGTTGCCGAGACCGGGCCGGTCGGAGATGCAGACGCGGGC
>JAPLBU010000155.1:1003-10614 GCA_026392575.1 Actinomycetota bacterium
ACGCGGGCCTGCTTGCGAAGCAGAGCGAGCACCTTCGACCACATGGCGTGGTCTGCTCCGAGCCCTGATGAGATGACCAGCGTGGGTGCACCCCTGCCGGCACAGGAGATCCACTGTCGTTGGCCACCGGCATCGAGGACGCCGACAACGTCATCGCTGGTTGCCCGCGGGGGGGTGGCGAACGGGGCGAGCGTCAGGAGGACGACGAGCGCGACTACCGCCGCACGCCGGCGGGCACCTATCGTCATCGCTCCACGCTACCCCCGCGAGCGTGGAGGGACCTACTTCAGTCCGGCGGCGGTGAGCGCTGACTGCAGCGAGGACTTGTAGGCCGTCAAGGTCACCGACGCTCCGGACACCTTGGCGATTGCTGTCGTCTGCGCCGTGATGGTCTCGGAGTTGTACGTCGGGATGGCACCGCTGTTGATCGAGTCGGACTGGCTCTGGCCGGCCCACGTGTTCGGCACGCTCACCGAAGTGATCGCGCTGTTCAGCACGGTGATGGTGACCGTGATCGGGATGCCCTCGCTGTTGACGACCCGGGCGCCGGCGAAAGTGCCATTGACGTTGTTGGCCGGACCCTCGATGAAACCAGTTGAGGCAGCGGAGATGTTTTCGGCCGCATCCTTCGACTTGACGGTGAAGGTGTAGACGGACCCGTTCGTCAGGCCGGTGACGGTGTACGTCTTGGAGGTTGCCGTGCCCGCGAGCGTGGCTGCGCCACCGGACGGGGTGTAGTAGACGTCGTACGCGGTGGCATCGGCAGGACCAGTCCAGCTGAGGGTCACGGAGCCGTTGCCGCGAATGCCACCGGTGATGACCGGCTTCGTCGGGGCGGAAACGTCAACGATGGGCGTCACGCTGACACTGTTCGAGACCGTGCCGAGGGCGCCAGCGCCGGTGACGGCCTTGACCGTGATGGCTGCGGCCGTTCCGCCTGTCAGGCCGGTGACGCGCAGTGACGTGCCGGATGCGACATCGGGCGTGATGGCGATGCCGTTCTTGTAGACGCGGTACCCGGCTGCTCCCGACACCGCCGTCCAGGTGACGTCCGCCCACGTGTTGTACGTAAGGCCGGCGGTGAGGGTCGGTGCCGCGAGCGCGGCGGCAGTCGGGGTGACCGAGATAGAGCTGGACGCAACCGACAGGTTGCCGGCCGCATCCAGCGCCTTGACAGTGAAGGCATATGCGGTGCCGCCGGTGAGGCCGGAGATCGTTACGGAGGTTCCCGAGGCGACATCGGGTGTGACCGCGACGCCGTCCTGGTAGACGCGGTAGGTGGCTGCGTCTACTGGCCCGGACCAGGTGAGTGCGGCCGTGCCGATGCCGGGGGTCCCGGCGAGCGAGGTCGGAGCGCTCGGCGGAGTGGTGTCGCCGGGCCGTGCGGTGACGGTGTTCGAGGTGAGCGAGGTATTGCCGGCGGCGTCCTTGGCGAACACCGTGAAGGAGTACGTCGTGCCGTTGGTCAACCCGGTGGCGATGTACGACGTGGTTGCCGCACCGAGGGTGGCGACCTGCGTCCCGTTCTTGAACACGAGCCACGATGCGGTGTCGACGGAGCCGGTCCAGGTGATGCCCGCTTGGCCGTTGTGGGTCTGGGCTGCGTCCAGGACCGCGACGGGAGCGTCCGGGGGAGTCGTGTCCGCCGGCGGTGCCACGGCTGTGGGTGTCGCCGTGGCGGTCGCGGATACGACCGAGGTGTTGCCGGCCGCGTCCTGTGCGAACAGGGTGAAGGCGTACGCGGTGCCGTTCGTCAGTCCGGTCGCTGAGTAGGTGGTCGTCCCGACTGGGAGGGTCGCCAGCAGGGCGCCGTCCCTGTAGACCAGCCAGGTCGCGGTGTCGGCATCGCCGAACCACGAGAGGGCGGCGATCGTGTCGGCTCCGGTCGCGGTGATGGTCGGCGCTCCCGGGGCGAGGGTGTCGACGGGTGTCGCCGTAGCCGAAGAGGATGCACCGGACGCGTTGCCCGCTGCATCGCGAGCCTTGACGGTGAAGGTGTAGGTCGTGCCGTCCGTGAGTCCGGTGACGGTGTGGCTGGTCGAGGCCGACGAGGCGACCAGTGTCGCGCCGCCGCCGCCTGAAGCGGCGTAGATGTCGTAGGCCGAGGCGTCTACCGGACCGGCCCAGTCGAGGGTGACCGAGCCGTTGAGTGCGGCGGATGCTTGTGTCGCCGGCAGCCGCGGGGGTGAGGACCAGCGCGTTGCTCGGCACTGACTCATTGCCGGCCGCGTCGGTGCTCGTGATCAGGAACTCGTAGGCCGTGCCGTTGGTGAGTCCGGTGGCCGTATATGCGGCCGTGACGGCCGGCAGGGTGGTGAGCAGCGAACCGTCGCGGTAGACGTTCCACTGAGTCGCGTCCGCGGGGCCGGACCAGGACAGCGATGCCTGGCTGCTACCGGCGGTGCCATCGAGTAGTGCCGGCAGGGGTGCCGTGACATCGCTCGGGGTGATGGTCAGCGTGTTCGACGCGGGTGACGGGTTGGCCGATGCGTCGAGGGCTACGACGGTGAAGTCATACGCGGTGCCGTTGGCGAGCCCGGTCACGACGTACACGGTCTGGGTGGCTGGAATGGTCGCGATCAGAACGCCGTCCTGGTAGATCCGGAAGGCATCCGCATCGGGGGGCGGGCTGATGCCGATGTGTCACCGGGCGTCACGGTGATCGAGGCGGGCAGTGATCGCGCGCCGTCGGCGCCAAGGGCAACGACGGTGTACGTGTAGGGCACCCCGTTGGTCAGTGGTGCATCGTCGAGCGAATGCTGATCGGCGCGCAGCATGCTGATGGGCATGCCGTTGCGCGAGATGCGGTAGGCCGTGACGGGATGCGCAGGGTCGCCGGATCCGGCTGCCCAGCCAACGGATGCTGATCCATCGCCGGCAGATCCCCAGACGGTGGGCTGCGGGAGCAGGACGTCGGCGACCTCCGAGGTGGCGGTGGGCTCCGCAGTGCCTGTCGTTGGCGTGGAGGCGGTCCGGCCCTTGCGGCGGGCCGTGTCGATGGCGACGACCTCGGCGTTGAGGTAGGCCGCATCGGCGGTGACCGCGGCCTTCTTCGCCTTCGCGAAGGCGCCCTTCGCAACCTTCAGCGCCTTCTTCGTCTTCGCGTTCTTGGCGTGCTTGTACGCGGCTGTCGCCTTGGCCAGTGCCGCCTGCCGGATCGCGACGGCCCGGTGGGCACCCACCTGCTTCTTGCGTGCATCGATCACGGTGGGGTCGGCGTCGACGGCCGCAGCGAAGCTGCCGCGAGGCGCTGTCTGCTGGGGCGTTGACGAACTGGCGCCACCAACGGTCTGCGGGGCCGCGGAGGCCATTTGCAGTCCAGCGGTGTTGGCCAGCGATGTGATGACCGTGGCCGTGCCAACGGTGGCTGTCACTACGCGGCGTCGGCGTGAGGCCACGGTCGTCTCCTTGTTGTCGTGAGCATGCATAGTCACAGGCCTGCCTTCCGGATCGCGTCGGCCAGGGAGTCCTTGAAAGCCGGAGTGGTGTACGACGCGCCGCCGACGGCGCCGATGGCTGCGGACTGTGTAGCGACGGCCTCGGAGCACATGGTGGGGACGGCTGCGTTGTTGATGGTCCCGGAGGTCAGGGCCGTTGGGTAGGAGGCCGAGCAGGCGGTGATCTTCCCGCCGGCCAGCGTGATCGTCACCTGAACGTCGCCGAAGGGGTTCTTGTGGCTGACCTTGCCGGTGTATGTGCCGTCAACGGGTCCGGCTGCCGGAGCCGGTGCAGCGCCACCACCTGCCGCACTGTGCAGCGCCTCGAGTTCGACGAGGCGTGTTTCGATCGTGAGGTCCCAGGTGCCCTTCTCGTTGTCGGCGAGAGCGTTGGCGGCAACGAGATTCTTGCGCGCACGGGAGAGATCGCGTGCGGCCCGGTCATCATCGGACTTGTTGGCCGTTCGCTTGGCCGCCTTCAATGCCGCACCGGCGCGATCGATCCTGGCTCGCTCGGCGTCGCCTGTCGCGATCGCCGCCATCAGCTTCTTGTATGCCGAGACGACGGCCGGGTCAGCGGATGCCTGCTGCCAGAGCTCGGCGGCCACCTCCTGCTCGGTCTGTCCGGTGTCGTCATTGATGTCGGCGTTCGCGACGGCAGCGGCCGTTGCCAGCGGAGAGGCGAAGGAGAGAACTGCAGCCGCGCCGGTCGTTGACACCAGCAGTGTGCGACGGTCAAGAACCATGATTGCATCCCATACATCTCGGCATCCGACTTGCAGCGGATGAGCCTCTGTCGAGTGTGGTATCGGCCGATGATGAAGCGGCGTGAACTGAACTGCGAAGAATTGTCAGGCGAATGCAGGGCCGAAGAACTGCGCGTTGCCGTCCTTCACCAGATAGACCGACCACTCGGGCAGGTCGGCGAACCAGGCAACGCAGCCGTGTCCTTCGACGAGGCACGCCGTTGCAAGTGCGTCCGCCATTCCGCCATCGGGTCCGACGACGGTCGCAGAGTCGAGCGCCATCGTCTTGTCACCCGTGCGCGGGTTGATGATGTGTGCACCGCGCTCGTAGAGACCGGACGTTGCGATTGCGCCACTCGTCATCTGCACGACCTTGATGATCTCGTGCGTGTGCTCGGGGTGGCGGATGCCGACAGCCCATGGTTCGCCGGGAGACATGTAGCCGCGGCAGGAGATATCGCCGGCGGCGTTGATCGACACGTTGTCGTATCCCTGCGCCACGAGGATCTCGACTCCGATATCGGCAGCCCAGCCCTTTACGTAGCCGCTGGGATCGACGCCACCAGGCACGGCCCAAGGGTCGAAGGCGCCGTTGGTTCGGGTCTTCAGTGACGCGCAGGCGGCCAGCACCTCCTGCACGACGCTCGGAGCCTGCGACACCTCCCAGATTCCGTTCCGGACCATGGTGATCGGCGTGTCAAAGCGATAGGTGGAGAACCAGGCATCGACGTCGTGGAAGAAGGCAGTGACGGCGGTGACGGCCTCGGCTGCGGCGACCTTGTCTACCTCCGAGCCACGGATGTCGATGACGACCGTCGTGCCCCAGACGTCCTCGAGGTGCACGTGCTGCTGCCAGCCGTTCAGCGGCGCGGCCGTCACCGTCGCGGCGTGTTCCACACCCTCCGTGCCCATGCCGTGGATATCGGACCAATTCCGCGGAATGCGTGGTCATCGGGCCGAAGACATGGGCCGATACTGCAATCAAGTCCATGAGGCGACGACGTCTCAGGCACTGCCACATCAACACGTCATGAAGGAGAGCGGACCAGATGCGCACACTGAGCAAGCGAGCCAGGACGACGATCATCAGCACCGGGGCGATCGCCGCTGCCCTGACGAGCACGGCCGCCGGGTTCGCCGCTCCCATGGCGTCGGCAGCTGAGCAGGCGGCCACGGGGCAGACGGGTTCCTTTGTCGGGGCAACGTCCAAGGCCAACAAGTACACGCCGACGACCGTGACGATCAAGGTCGTCAAGGGCAAGGTCACGAAGGTCACCGTCAAGGTGAGCCCGACCGACTCGGCCTCGGTCGTCATCAACAAGGACTCGATCCCGAAGCTCACGCAGGAGGCCGTTGCTACCCAGTCGGCGAAGAAGGTCGCTGTCGTCTCGGGTGCGTCGCTCACCAGCGTCGCTTTCAAGCAGTCGCTCCAGTCGGCGCTCACCAAGGCCGGCATCAAGGGGTAGTACCCCGACGACACAACGGCGCCTCGCTGATGCGAGGCTGCCGTAGTGACAAATCGCGTACCGGCCTGGTCTTTGGCCGTCGTTGCGATCATCACCGTCCAACTCGGTGCGGCGCTCTCGACGCACCTCTTCGACGACGTCGGTTCGGGCGGGACAGCGTGGCTGCGTCTCACCGCCGGTGGGCTGATCTTCATCGCCATCGTTCGTCCCAGACTGACGAAGTACACCCTTCGTGAGTTGCGCGTCCCACTCGCACTCGGAGTCATCACCGGGATCATGACGGTCGCGTTCCTGTTCGCGTTGGAACGCATCCCCCTCGGCACGGTCGTCGCGATCGAGTTCCTGGGCCCATTGGGCGTCGCGGTCTTTCGCTCGCATTCTCGGCGGAACCTCGTCTGGCCGGCGCTGGCGCTTGCCGGTGTCGTCCTCCTGACAGAGCCGTGGACGGGAGACATCGACGCCCTCGGAATTGTCTTTGCGGCGACTGCAGCAGTGTGCTGGGCGGGATACATCCTGCTGACGCAAACGATGGGCGATCGCTTCGAGGGACTCGAGGGTCTGGCGATCACGATTCCGGTCGCGGCGATCGCGACGACGGTCGTTGGTCTCCCGCAAGCCTGGGGTCACATCACCGTGAGCGTCATCGCCCAGGCGATCGGGCTGGCGATTCTGCTGCCCGTGATCCCCTTCATCCTCGAACTGCTTGCGCTGCGACGACTCACCACCGCGGCCTTCGGGACATTGATGGCCTTGGAGCCGGCCGTGGCGACGGCCTGGGGTGTGCTGCTTCTGTCGCAGATCCCTCAGGCACCTCAGTTGGTCGGTGTCGTCCTGGTCGTGATAGCGGGGATCGGCGCGGAGCGCGTCGGGCGCCGACAGCCGCCGCCGGCGCTGGTTCCACTGGCGTAGTGCTGGATCACCAGGAGTGGTGGCCGTCCTCCGGGTTGACCGGGGCCTGAACGCCGAATCGCACCCGCACCTCGTCGAGCGGTAGGGGCGCCAGCACCAGGTGATCGACCAGAGCGAAGTCGGATGTGCAGGCCGCGCCGCGCGCGAGCTCCTGACCGAGGAGATCGATCGCCCCCGGTCGGACGAGGACCGCCTCCTGCGCGACCGAAATCGTGCTCGGCGTCCCGAACCCGGCCTCGTGGATGATGAATGACGACAGCAGTGGTCGAGATGCCGGAGATCACATGGGTCATGTCGTGCGAGACGAAGAAATTGTTGAGGATGGACGCGTCTGACCCCGGCAGCGTGAGGCCGAACCTCTCGTAGAACGCCAGGTAGGCCCGGCCGAGGCTGTCGTCAGGCATATCTGCGAATGCCTCGAGACGCGCCACCAGTGCGGGATCGGCTTCGTCGGCCGACGGCAGGCCCGCTTCGAGGGCTGCCTCGCCGCGACGGGGGAGCATGCCCATGCCGAACCGCTTGTAGTCGGCGGCGGCGCGCACGGTGCCGTCGTCGACCAGAGTCCGGAACAGGGCGAGGTCCGCGCCGTCTACGTGCAGTGCCTGTGCATATGCCTCGACCGCGCGCACCTGCTCGACCTCCTGCGGATGACGACAGGCCTCGAGAGCCACGTGCAGCCAGTGGAAGTGGCGACGTGCGGCGGCATCATCCGCCAACTCGCTCGCGGTCTGCTCGGGGCCGAGGGGGATGAGGGTGGCGGGATCGAGGTCGGGTCGGCCGAACAGGTGAGTGCTGAACGAGCGCAGCACGGCCACCTGCTCGTCGGTCGGTCCGCCCGCAACGTCGATGCCGCCCAGCAGGCCACGGACAAGCGGCTCAACAGACTGCGGCTCGGCGAACTTAGACACGGGAACTCCCTGGGTGCTGGCGCGATGAGCGCTCAGTATTCCGCAGGGCCGGGATCTGGTACGTCACGGGAACCCCTCGACAACGGGCAGCGCGCACGAGCGGCGAGACTGCGGGTATTCGCGCATGGGCGGAATCGTGATCGGGAGTCCCCCCACTATTCGGTGGAGGGCTGCCCTCACGTCCCTAGGGTTTTCCCTAGTAGTGAGTTGCGCGGTTGGCCAACGGCGCGGGAGATTGGCGGCCTATCGGGGAGGGGTCAATGGCCGGCTACCGCGTTCTCGTCGTCCAGCGCGAGCCCTTCGCGCTGACGAGCATCGTCAACGCCCTCGTGTACCGGGGCCTCGACGTCGTGGGTCGAGCCGCTACCGCTCGCGAGGCCCTTGACCTGCAGCGCGATCAGGAGCCCGAAGTCGCGGTCCTCGACCTTGACCTCGGGTCGGGACCGAGCGGGATCGAGCTCGCCCAGGCACTTCGCATCCGACAGCAGGAGATCGGCCTGGTGATGCTGTCGAGCTTTCGCGATCCGCGACTCTTCGCCCCGGAGATGTCGGTGCTGCCGCCTGGCACGTCCTACCTGTGCAAGTCGGATGTGGATGACTTTGGTGCTGTTGCTGATCGGGTGATTGATTCAGCGCTCTCGCCACTCGAGGCGCGCGACTCGACACCGAACGCTCTACCGAGTCTCACGACCAAACAGATCTCCGTTCTGCGTCTAGTCGCTCAGGGCAAGAGCACTCACGCGATCGCGACGGAACTTCAGATGACGCCGAAGGCGGTTGAGCAGAGCATCTCGATGGTCGGCGACATCCTGGGTGTGCCCGCGGAGCGCAGCGTCAACCAGCCGGTTCTTCTTGCCCGTGCCTATCTCACCCTCGCAGGGAAGCTGATTGACGATAGGGGTCGCGTGGGCGCGGCCAACGCAGTACTGACAAGCAGTGACACAGCTCGGACCTGACGAGCGAGATGCAACCCATGAGCACCATCACATTCGGGCCCGACGCGGCGGAGTCCGAACAGCCAGCCTGAGAAACGTGGCCGATCGGGGCCGCGCGCTGCTCTCTTTTGGCATCCCGGATGCTGCGGGGAGCGGGACAGGGCTCCATCCAAGAACGGTGCGGCCATCTGAATCCGGAAGAGGTTGGCGCGCCCACTGTCGCTACCTGCGTGCGAGGTTCTCGCCGATGATCCAGCCAAGCCCGCACGCGCTGAGCAGCCCGTTACCGGAGGAATAGCCGCGGCTGTCGGGACCGGAGATGCCGACAGCCGTGCCCCCGCCCGCGTACAGGCCCGCAATGGTGCCGCCATCGCGGTGCCGGACCTGACCCTCAAGATCGATGTCCAGACCCCCCTGCGTGGTGAGGATCCCGCTCGTGACCCAGGCGGCGTACAGAGGAAAGGTCAATTGCTGCGCGGTTCCGGTCACGTCATCCGTGGACACGAACCCATTGATCGTGCGTGCCAGGTTCGTGGCGTCTACACCGAGCGCATTGCAGAGCTCGTCGACGAATCGATCCCCGTCCATCGTGACAAGGAGAGCTCCGCGGCGAGCGTCGTCAAGGCTTCCGAATAGCGGGGGATGTGGGCTTCCCAAACCCCGTGCGAATGTGAAATGTGATGCCAGCCCACTTGGCAAAGCGGAAAACCAGCTTGATCAGGCGCAAAACGGCATCGTCGACATCGCCTTCGGCCTGTCGGGTAACCCGCGCGGCCGGCTGCCGCGCAGCATCATTGTCGAAATGCCCTTCCTCATCGAGACCGCCGAGCAGGGAACGCGCACGCTGATGTCGGTCTATCCCAAGTACCTCAAGGAAGAGTACAAGGGCCTCAAAGTGCTGTGCCTCTTGACCCACAACGCCGGCCACATCCATACCCGCGACAAGAAGGTCGAGAAACTCGAGGACCTGGTCGGACTGCGCCTGCGGACGCCCAGCCCCACTGTATCGGCAATGCTGGTGCAATTGGGCGCGGTGCCGGTGGGCATGCCGCCGGGCGCAGCCTACGAGCAAATCCAGAAGGGCGTGATTGACGGCGCCTGCTTCCCCTGGGATCCGGGGCGCGCATTCAAGAGCGACGAAGTGACCAAATTCCATACCGTCGCGAGCTTTTATACCGCCGCGTTCTGGTACGGCATGAACGAGAAAAAA
>JAPLBU010000320.1:0-6408 GCA_026392575.1 Actinomycetota bacterium
CTGGTGGTGCTCACCCGGATGATCGAGCCGGGATCGCTGCACGGTGTGCGCACCTACTTCCCGGACCCCTGGCCCAAGGCCCGCCACCACAAGCGTCGGATCGTCCAGTCCGAGGTGCTCGACCTCGTCCACTCACGACTGCAGGTAGGCGGAAGCTGGCATCTCGCCACCGACTGGGTCGAATACGCCGACTGGATCCGCACCTGCTTCGGCGAGCATCCCGGCTGGACCGGTGGTGTCATCGACCGGCCACCGTGGCGGCCGGTGACACGCTACGAGCGTCGCGCTCTCCACGACGGCAGGATGATCACTGATCTGGTGTTCCGCACCGTCGCAGCCACCTGACGACCGGCCGAACCGGCCGAGCACAATGCGACCATGACCTCAGGCCAGCCGAACGCTCTCGCCCCCACTCGCGCCCTCGGCAGCACCGGCCTGGTGGTGTCCCCGCTCTGCCTCGGCGGCAATGTCTTCGGATGGACCGCCGACGAGACCCAGTCCGTCGCGGTCATGGACGCCTACGCGTCCGCTGGCGGCAACTTCATCGACACCGCCGATGTCTACTCCGAGTGGATCCCCGGCAACACGGGCGGCGACTCCGAGAAGGTCATCGGGGCCTGGCTGGCCGCGCGCGGCAACCGCGAGGACATGATCATCGCAACGAAGGTCGCCAAGATGTCCAGTGTGCGTGGCCTCGCCCCCGACACGATCCGCACGGCGGTCGATGGCTCACTGTCGCGGCTGGGCACCGACTACATCGACTTCTACTACGCGCACGAGGACGACCCCTCGACACCCATCGAGGACACTCTCGGCGCATTCGACGAGCTCGTCCGCTCCGGCAAGGTGCGCCACATCGCGGCTTCCAACTTCACCGCTGACCGGCTGCGCGAGTCACTTGCCATCTCTGCCGCCAACGGACTGTCGTCTTACGTCGCTATCCAGAACCACTACAACCTGATGGAGCGGACCGAGTACGAGGCGACGATCGAGCCGATCGTGGTCGAGCACGGCCTCGCGTCGCTGCCCTACTACTCGCTCGCGCGCGGCTTCCTCACCGGCAAGTACCGCCCGGGCGTCACGATCGACAGCCCGCGGGCGAAGGGTGCCGAGCCCTACATCGGTGAGCGGGGCGACCGGGTCCTCACCGCGCTGGAGCAGGTGGCTGCAGCGCATCACTGCCACATGGCACCCGTCGCCCTTGCCTGGCTGCTGACGCGACCCGGGCTCACCGCGCCGCTGGCGAGTGCCCGCAACCTCGAGCAGTTCGCCGACCTCGTCACGATGGGGACCCTCGACCTCACACCCGAGGAGATCGCCCTGCTCGACGCTGCCTCTGCCTGACACGGATCAGGATCAGCCCCTCAAGCGGCGGACGGCTGGATGCGCTGCTGCGCGGCCCGGCTCGAGTAGCTGGCAATGTCGAGGATGAAGCCGAAGGCCACGACGAACCAGCCGATCGCTGACACTCCGCCCGTGGGTGCCCAGGCGGCCACGTAGGCGAGCGCCGTCCACGGCAGGAAGATCACGCCCAGCAACGGCCACCAGAAGTTCCCGGCGAACGCATCGGTGACCCTCTCCGTGAACAGCCAGACCCACAGGAAGGCCAGGCGCGGACCGAGGAAGCGCCCGCGGGGCCGAACCGGCAGATAAGGTCGATTCGTGACAAATCAGGAGGCCGAATCGGAGGCCGTTCTTGCCTTCATCCGCGAGCGCCAGGCAGAGGTCCTCGGCGGGGCGATCAGCCAACTGTCCGAGTGCTCGATCGTCGACCTGCCGGCCGTCCTGCACAAGGCATCCGGGTCCGTCGGCTCCTATCAACTGGAGGAGGCGCATGCCCTCCTCGCCGAGCTCAGCGGGGTAGTGTCCGATCCCACCGCCACGCAGGCCGACATCGAGGAAGCCCGCGCACGCACGGTTGACGCCCTCCGGGTGACGGGGACGGGAGCACACGCATGAGCGAGACGATCCTCATCATCGACGACGCAGCGGATGTGCGCGATCTGCTGGACTTCTCGCTGAAGGATGCCGGCTACCGCGTCATTCAGGCGGAGTCCGGTCCTGCGGGTATCGAGGCCTACCACGCCCACCAGCCTGACCTGATCCTCCTGGACATCGGGTTGGGGTCGATGGACGGACTCGAGGTGTGCCGGCAACTGCGTGCCGTGACATCTGCCCCGATCATCTTCCTGACCTCCCGCGCCGACGAGGTCGACCAACTCGTCGGCTTCGCTACGGGCGGCGATGACTACGTGACCAAGCCGTTCTCGCCCAAGGTTGTCCTCGCCCGCGTCAGCTCCCTGCTGCGTCGTCAGCAACGCGGTGACGACGACGTCAAGACGAAGTTCCAGGTCGGACCGATCGCCCTCGACACCGAGTCCCGTCAGGCCACCCTCGACGGCGCCACCCTGGACCTGACCCGTACCGAGTTCGACCTCTTGACCGTGCTGATCGAGAATCCCACCCGAGTCATCACGCGCGAGATCCTGCTCGAGCGGGTGTGGGGCGAGTGGTACGGCGACACCCATGTCGTCGAGGTGCACATGTCGCGCCTGCGCAACAAGGTCAAGAAGGCCGGTGGGCCGTCGATCGGCACCGCGGTCCGCGGAGTGGGCTACCGCCTGGGGCTGGAGTAGGCCGTTCAGGGGTTGTTGTAGATGGCGGTTGACAGGGACCCTTCGCCCACGGAGTTGACCGCAGCCACGCGCCAGCAGTTGTCGTGATCGTCGCCTGTGTTGAAAGGCGGCGTCACTGAACTAGCGACCGACGAGTAGCCGGTGGACGGGCACGAATTGCTGCTGCCCTCGTCCGCCCGATAGACGCTGTAACCCGTAATCGGGCTTCCGCCAGTGCTGGGCGCCGACCAATCAAGCACGGTTTTGCCGTTGTCTACGCTCGAACTGCTCGCGCTCACACCCGATACCGTGCCCGGCACCGTAGCTGCAGGCGGTACCACGGGAGTGACGGCAGCAGCTGCCACCCCACCGAGGCTGGCCGCGGTCCGGCTGAAGATCCCAGATATGCGACCGCCCAGAAGGTTCACGCCGGCAAAGATGATGACCCCGACCAGAGCGATGATCAGTGCGTACTCGATCGCCGTGGCACCGCGATCGAAGCCCCTGCTCCGCGCGGTACCTGAATGGGGGGCGCAAGTCCGAGAGTCCGAAATTTCACTAACTGCGGGGTACATGCAGGCACCCGAGCACCTCACGAGACGCTCACGCCTCCGCCAGGGTCGGCAGCGTTCGCCCTCGGCCGATACTCGAACGTGACGGGCCTCGCCGAGGGCACGCTAAACTACGCCAAACGGTCAATCTGGACGGGGCACTTAAGCGATGACGAGCACGACACGCAGATGCCTGTTCTGCCATAACGTCGACGCATCGCCCGCGGAAGTCACCGACCGCTCGTGGGCGATGCGTTGCCATTCCTGCGGTGCCCAGGGTCCCGTGCGCCCCGACGCGGAAGCCGCGCGTGATGCGTGGACCTCGGCCGTGCATGCGGAGGAGCTCCTGCGGACGGTCATCGACGAGTCACCCGACATCATCCTGATGAAGGACTGGGACGGGAAGTTCCTGCTGGGCAACCGTGCCCTCGCCCGGCTCTACGGCACAACGCCCGAGGATCTCGTCGGAGTCGACGACGGCGCCTTCAACCCCAATGAGGAGCAGGTCGCCTTCTACCTCGAGAACGTGCGCGGTGTCATGCGCAGCGGCGAGACCGAGATCGTCATGGAGGAGTCGACCGACGTCGAGACCGGCGAGACGCACTACTACCAGTCGATCAAGAGGCCGCTCATCGGCCCGGACGGCGAGCCGCGCATCCTCGTCATCGCCCACGACCTGACCGATCTGCAGCGCGCCAACCGAGTGATCCAGGACCGAGAGCGCAGCTACTCGTATGCGATGGCGGCAGCGGGCGACGGCATCTGGGACTGGGACATCGTCAGCGACGTCGTGACCCACAATGCCAAGTGGATGGAGATGTTTGGCATCACGTCCGGGCAGCTCCAGCACCCGATCGGCGTGTTCACCGAAATCCTGCATCCCGACGACCGTGAGGACGTCCAGCGTGCGATCCGAGACGCCTTGACCGGGTCGGGCACCTACCAGCACGAGCACCGCATGGTGCGTGGCGATGGCACCATGGTGCACGTCTTCGACCGCGGACAGGTCGTCGAACGTGACGACGAGGGAAACCCGACCCGGATGGCGGGGGCGGTCCACGACATCACCGAGCGCATCCTGCACGAGCACCGCCTCCGCGTCATCACCGAGGCTCTGATCGACGCAAACGTGAGTCTGGAGAGCAAGGTCGAGGAGCGGACGAATGAACTGGCCCGCGCCAACTCCGAACTGCAGAACCTGGCCTGGCGAGATGCCCTCACGGGTCTGCCCAACCGCCTCGCTGGCATGAACCACCTGGATGCCGAATTCGCGCGGCTGAACCGCAACGAGACCGGCACGTCGTCGATCCTGATGATGGACGTCGACCTGTTCAAGAAGATCAACGACACGTACGGGCACGGCGTGGGCGACGATGTCCTGACGCACATCGCCAGCACCATCACCGAGTCCCTCCGCGCTGGTGACTTCGTCGCTCGATTCGGCGGCGAGGAGTTCATGGCCCTCCTCCCCGACACCGACCTTGACGGCGCCGTCATCGTCGCCGAGAAGATCCGCGAAGCCGTCGAGGGCAGCGCTATCGACGCCGTCGGCACCGTCACCCTCAGCATCGGCGTCACCGTGGCGTCGTCGGCCGACGCGGAGATGGACATCGCCGTTCGACGAGCCGATACCGCCCTCTACGACGCCAAGCGATTGGGACGGAACCTGGTCGTCACCCGCAGCACGGATAGCGACTGACGGAGCGTCACTCCCCCGGCAGCCATGCCGGCGGACGCTTCTCCAGAAACGCTGTCATCCCCTCACGCGCCTCGGTGGAAGCGAAGAACCCGGCCGAGACACCTGCCGTCAGTTCGAATGCCTCGCCTTGCGCGAGTTCCGGTACCCGGCGCAGCAGGTCCTTCGTCCCGGCAAGAGCCTGCGGGCCACCGGCCATCAGGCCCCTCACATAGTTCGCAACCATCGCGTCCAGATTCTCCGGAGCAGCCACGGCGGTGATCAGCCCAGCGCGCAGCACACGCCCCGCATCCACCCGCTCTCCGGTCAGCAGCAGTTCCTGCGCATCGCGTCGGTGCATCACTTGCAGGCACACGACGGAGATCACCGCCGGAGCCACACCCACGCGCACCTCGCTGAAGGCGAACCGCGCATCCGATGACGCGACCGCGATGTCGCACGCGGCGACCAGCCCGTTGCCGCCTCCAGCGACGTGCCCTTGGATGCGGGCGATGATCGGCTTGGGATGCTCGAGCATCGCGGTGAGCACGCGCACCAGTGCGTCTGGGCCCGAGCCCGCGAAGCCTTCTGCATCGCCGGATGCTGCAGCGGACAGGTCGGCACCCGCGCAGAACGTGTTGCCGGTTGCCGTGAGCACCACAACGCGGACGGCGTCATCCGCTGCCGCCGACGCCAGATGGTCTGTCAGGGCAGCCATCCCCGCTGCATCTAGGCGGTTCTTCTGCTCCGGCCGGTTCAGGGTGATCGTGGCCACGCCGCCCTCGGCGCCGTAACGAACCGGCTCGTCGGTCACTTGCGGCCCATCCCCTCGAGCATCGAGATGATACGCAGCATGACCTCGTCGGCACCGCCGCCGATGCTGCCCAGCCGGCAGTCACGGAAGTACCGCGCGACCCACATCTCCTCGGCGTAGCCCATGCCGCCGTGGAACTGCACACAGGCGTCCGCGACCCTTCGGCTCAGGCGGCCAGCCTGGAGCTTCGCAACGGTCGCGGCACGCGTGACGTCCTCCCCGGTGACGTAGCGCTCGGCCGTGTGGTGCAGGAAGCCGTGCAGGACATCGATGTCCGCCACGAGCTCGGCCAGCTGGTACTGGATGTACTGGTTGGCCAGCAGCGGCTTCCCGAAGGCCTCGCGCATCTGCAGGTACTCGATCGTGCGGTCGATCGCGCGCCGCGCGCCGGTGACGGCCATGTAGCAGATCCACAGCCGCTCATCCTGGAACTGCGCCATCTGCATCTGGAAACCGCGGCCCGCCTCGCCGATGGTGTAGCGCACCGGAACCCGGACATCGTCGAGCACGAGCTCGGCCGTATCGGAGGAGTTGTTGCCCATCTTCTTGAGCTTGCGGCCGACGCTGAAGCCCGGAGTCGACGTCGGCACGATGATCATGCTCATGCCCTGGTAGCCACCCTCATCGGACGTGCGCACCAGCATGCAGATCCAGTCGGCCTGCGTGCCGCTGGTGATCCACATCTTGCGACCGTTGATGACCCAGTCGTCACCGTCGCGACGAGCCCGCGTGGTGATCCCCGCGACATCCGAT
>JAPLBU010000320.1:6480-8347 GCA_026392575.1 Actinomycetota bacterium
GAGCCAGGGCGGGCGTGGCCATTCCCGCCTGCACCGCGATCGCCATCGGTACACCGCCGATGTCGCTGCGACCGAGCTCCTCGGCGAGGACGACCGTGAAGGAGTGGTCGGCTCCCCCACCGCCGAACTCCGTCTCGTACTCAAGGCCGAAGGCGCCAATCGCTCCCAGTTTCGGGAAGAGCTCGTGCGCAGGGAAGATCTCCGCCTCCTCCCACGCGTCCGCGTAGGGGTTGATCTCCTCTTCGACGAGCTTGCGGACGCTCTGCCTGAACTGGTCGTGCTCGGGCGTGAACAACATCAGCCACCTCCTGGCTCCATGAGGCCGAGGGCGCGCGCCCACAGCTCGGTCAATGTCCTGACTACTCGCGCATCGGGGGCGAGGGGTTCGGTCGACTCGCCGGCACCGCTCAGCCAGTAACGAGCGAAGCCCTCGACCATCGCGCACAGTGCTGCTGCCGAGATCCGGGCATCCAAGGATGCGACGACCAGCCCCTCCTTCTGCATCCGCTGGATCGCCTTGGCAACGCGGTCGACATGCGCGCGGCGCAGGCCGACAAGGACCGCGCGGAAGGACTCGTCGTTCACGGCAGCCTGCGCCACCACCTCGAGCAGGCGCGCGGTATCGCGATGCACCTCGAGGTATCGGGCATTCGCCACCGAGATGCGCTCGATCGGGTCGGTGACCTCTGGGGTGCTGAGGACCGAGTACATCTCCTCGGTCACGGAGTCGACCGCTGCGTGCAGCGCATCGTCCTTGGTGGGGAACCACGTGTAGACCGTGCCGTGACTCACCCCTGCGGCCGAGGCGATGTCGCTCATGCGGGTCGCATCGAAGCCGCGCTCCTCGAAGACTCCCCGCGCCGCGACGACAAGTCGCTCGCGCGTGCGCCGTCCCCGCTCCGACAGCGGAGCGCGGCCGCCCTCGGCGAGCGCCGTCATGCCGCAGGCCCGTCGATCAGGGACGTGGGAATGTCGACGATGCGCGCGCGCAGGTGCTCGCCCAGGCCCTTGGCCTGCGGGTCGACACGCGTGGTCTCGGCCACCCCCCGTCCGAGGATCCCGTGGATGACAATGTTGACGGCACGCAGGTTGGGGAGCGCGTGCACCTCGATGCTCAGGTCACGCGTTTCCGGCAGGAGTGCGCGGATCCCGTCGAGGGTCAGCACGGATACCAGCCATGCGTAGCGCGCATCGGCGAGTTCCACGGCATCCGGCGTGGGTGCGAGGTCGCTGTCCATCCCGTGGGAGAGCCGGACCGCTGCGGACTCGACGGGATCGATGACCCACGCGCCGACGTTCGCATCGCCGCCCTTGTCGCCGCTGCGCGCACCGATGAACGTGCCGAGCGGTAGCCGGACCGTCGTCATGACGTGACCCCCATGAGGGGCTCGCCCGCGACCTGCACTGCGACGGTGACGTTCTCCCGGGCAACCGTCGTCGGCCAGTAGACCCCGAACGGGCCGGCCGGACCCGGCGGCGTCGTCGGGAACATCCCCGGGTACGAGGACAGGGTGGCCTCGATGAGCGGAGCGGTGAAGGCCTTGCCGACCTTGGCATCGTCGGGGTCCTTCACCGTGACCCGCAGGAAGGACTGCGCATCGCCCGGCTGGGCCGGGTCGTCGACGCCACTGTCGAGCAGCTCGACAGCGAGTTCACGAACCGAAAGGCTCGACTGCGCGGCGAGTGCGACAGCATCCGTCCCTGTCGATCGAGCCTGCTCGAGCGAGACGCCGGCGATGGTGCGCAGTGCCAGGTCGGCCTTGGCCTCGACATCGAGCCCCGTGAGTACGAGGGTCAGGCTGTTGCGGAATCCGCCGAGGTAGTTCATGGCGACCTTCAGCCGCTGCGGTTCCGGCAGGCCCTTCGC
>JAPLBU010000059.1 GCA_026392575.1 Actinomycetota bacterium
CGATTGCGACGAGGACGGGTGACGGGCTGGGCTCGTCGGGTGGGGTCGGGGGAGCGGGACTCGGATCCGCCGCGGGGGGTGTCGGCTCCGGGGTCGCGGGCTCTGGCTCGCTCATACGAGAGAATGTAGCGTGCCGCTCTACCGTGACGAGGCAATCGTGCTGCGCGCCCAGAAGCTGGGTGAGGCGGATCGCATTGTCACGCTGCTGACCCGCAGTCACGGTCGCGTTCGCGGCGTTGCGCGGGGAGTGCGCAAGACCACGAGCCGGATCGGTGCCCGGCTCGAACCCTTCAGCCACGTCGACGTTCAGCTCTACGAGGGGCGGTCGCTGGACACGGTCACGCAGGTCGAGTCGATTGCCGCCCACGGTGCGTCACTTTCGTCCGACTATCCCCGCTGGACGGCCGGCACGGCGATGCTCGAGACCGCCGAGCGGATGACACCCGAGGAGCGAGAGCCATCCATCCCGCAATTCGCGCTGCTCGTCTCGGGACTGAGATCCCTTGTCTCCGGCGATCATGATCCGGGACTGATCCTCGACGCGTACCTGCTGCGGTCGCTCGCGATCGCCGGATGGTCACCGTCGTTCGAGGACTGCGCCCGCTGCGGTGCGCCGGGCCCGCACCGGGCCTTCTCCATCCAGACGGGCGGCGTCGTCTGCGGCAACTGCCGCCCACCCGGCTCGGCGGCTCCGTCGCCCGCCACGATCGCCCTGCTCGGCGCACTGCTCAGTGGCGACTGGCCGGTCGCCGATGTCAGCGAGCCCCGCGACCGGCGAGATGCGAGTGGCCTGGTGGCGGCCTTCCTGCAGTGGCACCTCGAACGCGGGCTGCGGTCACTGCCATTCGTCGACCGCAGCGGCGGCTGACGGCGGGACGCCAGTCGGCATTCGGCAGCTGACGTGTCTATTGGAGACCTGACCCTTCGGGGGCGTCAGCGGCGCACGAGGTACCTGCCGGTGACGAAGTCCTGGTTGCGGCCGACCTCGACGAGCTCGAGCGCGGCGGCGGCGCCGAGCAGTGGGGTGCCGGCACCGAGGATCTCCGGCGCAATGCTTACCCACACCTCGTCGAGCAGTCCGGCAGCGTGCAGCCACGCGGCGGTCCGGCCGCCGCCGACGCACCACAGGTCGCGTGCGCCCGCGACGGCTCGCATGTCCTGGACCACCTGCGCGGCCTGGGCTTGGGTGAAGCGCACGTCCGCGCCGGGGAGCGGGGCGGGAGCGGGTCGGGTGGTCAGCACCCAGCAGGGCTGGCGGTGCGGCCAGCTCGCCCCAAGATCCGCGAGCGGCCCATCGACGAGCCAGTCGTACGTGGTCCGTCCCATCACCAGGGCGCCGATGCGGGCATCGAACGCGTTCCAGCCCAGCGCGCCGTCGGGGTCGGACTCATGCCGGAACAGCCAGTCGAGCGAGCCGTTGGCGTCGGTCACGAACCCGTCGAGGCTGACGGCTGTGTAGTAGATGACGCGTCCCATGGGTGCCAGTGTGCCGTCCCCCGACGGCCTGGCACCTGACATCCCCGTCCGCCTTGCGTGCCGGCCCTGCTGCAACAGACAGGTCCTCGGAAACAGATCAGCTGCCGAATGTGCGCCAGCCGGGGATGTCAGGATGGGTGCATGGCCCGTCGATCCCCACAGCCGCGACGTCAGCCGACGCCGCACGCCTCGGGCGCGACGGCACCGGCGATTGATCCGGAGTTGGTCCCACGGCATGTCGCCCTCGTCATGGACGGCAACGGACGCTGGGCCAAGGAGCGCGGACTGCCGCGCACTGCGGGTCACGAGGCGGGCGAGGCCAGCCTGTTCGACTGCGTCGAGGGCGCCCTCGAACTCGGCATCACGTGGCTGAGCGCCTACGCGTTCTCGACGGAGAACTGGAAGCGCTCGCCCGACGAGGTGCGCTTCCTGATGGGATTCAATCGCGACGTCATCCGCCGACGCCGAGACGAGATGAACGAGCTGGGCGTCCGCGTCCGGTGGGCGGGGCGTCGGCCCAAGCTGTGGCGCAGCGTGATCTCCGAACTCGAGGAGGCCGAGCAGCTCACGGCGAAGAACACGAAGCTGACATTGACGATGTGCGTCAACTACGGCGGACGTGCCGAGATCGCCGACGCCGCGGCCACGATCGCCCGGGCCGTCAAGGCCGGAAACATCGATCCGGAGAAGATCGACGAGCGCATGATCGCTCGTTTCCTCGACGAGCCCGACATGCCTGACGTCGACCTCTTCGTCCGCTCTTCGGGTGAGCAGCGCACCAGCAACTTCCTGCTGTGGCAGTCGGCCTACGCCGAGCTGGTGTTCCTCGACACCCTGTGGCCCGACTTCGATCGTCGGCATCTGTGGCATGCGTGCGAGTTGTACGCATCGCGCGATCGTCGGTACGGCGGTGCGGTGCCCAACCCGCCGCCGTCGGCTGACCGGCCGCCTCGCAGTCGCCCATGAGCGGTGCCGTCTCCGAGACCAAGCGTGGGTGGCGTCTCACCGGCCTTGAGGTGCTGCTGGTACTCACCGCGGTGGTCGTGATCGGCCAGCGGTGGCTGGTGGACTCGTTCACCTCGCCTGCGCTGCAGACGGGCGCGACGATCTTCATCTCGATCTTCGTGCAGGCGCTGCCCTTCCTGGTCCTCGGCGTCCTGCTGTCAGCTGCGATCGCGGCGTTCGTACCGCCAACCCTGCTGGCGCGGGCACTGCCGCGCAATCGTGCGGCTGCCGTCCCGGTCGCCGGGGCTTGCGGAATCCTGCTGCCCGGTTGCGAGTGCGCGTCGGTACCCGTGGCGGGGTCCTTGATGGCGCGAGGCGTGGCGCCCGCGGCGGCCCTCACCTTCCTGCTCTCGGCGCCGGCGATCAATCCCATCGTGCTGGTATCGACGTTCGTGGCGTTCCCGGGCCAACCTCAGATGGTGCTGGCAAGACTCATCGCCTCCTTTGCAACGGCAGTCATCATGGGCTGGTTGTGGCTGCGCTTCGGGCGCCCGGACTGGCTGCGGATGCCCTCTCGCACCCACCTGCAGGGGAGCACCTCGTGGCACACCTTCCGGCTCACCGCGACGCACGACTTCGTCCATGCCGGCGGTTTCCTGGTGATCGGCGCGTTGGCGGCTGCGGTGTTCAATGTGGCGATGCCGCCGCAGTGGCTGGACGCTATGTCGGCCAATCCGCTGCTGGCCATTCTTGCCATGGCGACACTCGCGGTCCTGCTGTCGATCTGCTCCGAAGCGGACGCCTTCGTGGCATCGAGCTTCACCTCGTTCTCGCTGACGGCACGGCTGGCCTTCCTCGTCGTCGGGCCGATGGTGGATCTCAAACTGATCTCCATGCAGACCGGGGTCTTCGGCCGTGCCTTCGCGGCGCGCTTCGCCCCGACCACGTTCGTCGTGGCCGTCGTGCTGAGCAGCCTCGTCGGATGGTGGCTGCTGACATGAGCCGTGAACTGCAGGGCGGGATCCTCATGCTCGTCGGGATCGTCACGCTCCGAGTCTCATGGGGGACTACGTACCTGAATTACGTCAAGGAGGGAATGCGCCCGTGGCTCCTTCTATCGGCTGCCGTTCTGGTGGTGCTCGGACTCCTCGCCGTGATCGATGCTGTGCGTGGTCGTGGTGAGGAGAAGGATCCGCAGGATTCCGAGGGGGAGCCAGAGGGGGAGCTCGGCGACGGGCACGTGCACGCGCATGGCGGACCTCGCACCGCATGGCTGCTCCTCCTGCCCGTCTTCACGCTGTTCGTGGTGGCCCCACCGGCACTCGGCGCCTATGCCGCATCACGCGACGTCACCAACTCGGTTGCCGCGCCGCAACTGTTGCCGCCGCTGCCGCCCGGGGATCCCGTACCCATGTACCTGTCGGACTACGTCACGCGAGCAGTGTGGGAGAAGGGCATCAGCCTCGAGGGTCGGAGCGTGACGGTCAGCGGCTTCGTGCTGCCGACCGAACAGGGCTGGCAACTCGCCAGGCTGCAGATCCTGTGCTGCGCAGCGGATGCATTCACGTCGAAGGCGCAGCCGACGAACGTGCCGGCCGGATTCGCCCGGCCGCCCGCAGACACCTGGGTCACCGTGACAGGGCATTGGGTACCTGGGGGCGGTACGGAGTCGGGCACCGCCATCCCGCTGCTGGAGGTTGAGTCCATCGTCGAGATCGAACAGCCGGTGAATCCGTACGACTGAAGTCAGCTAGCTCCGTCGGTACAGGCGGGGCAGGAGCCGAACAGCTCGAGGGTGTGGCTGATGTCGGAGAATCCATGCTCGCGGGCGATCGCGTCGGCCCACGTCTCGACCGCAGGACCGGCGATTTCGATCGTGCGGCCACAGGTGCGGCAGACGAGGTGGTGGTGGTGCTCGGAACTGCACCGCCGGTAGAGCGTCTGTCCCTCAGCCGTGACCAGAACATCGACCTGGCCAGCGTCAGCGAGCGCCTGCAGCGATCGGTACACAGTGGTGAGCCCCACTGCGGTGCCCTGCCGGCGAAGCAGGTCGTGCAGGTCCTGGGCAGACGTGAACTCGTCGCGGCCCTCGAGGACGGACTGAACTGCCGTGCGCTGCCGCGTCTGGCGCTGAGGCCCGGTGGCGGGGGCATCGCTGCTCATCTGACCTCCCGGCGTCTTCGCCGAATCGGAACGGCGACAACCGCCAGCACTGCGAAGGACAGTAGCGCGACGAGCACGATGGTGGGGCCGGGCGGGACTTCGACGTAGAACGAGCCGACGAGTCCGGTGAGGCTGGCTGTGAGGCCAAGGACAATGGCGAGAACGGCGGTGGCCCGGAATGATCGCGTGACCTGTTGTGCGGCGGCGACCGGGACGATCATGATCGCGCTGACGAGCAGCAGGCCAACGACGCGCATGCCGACGACGACGACGACGGCGGCGAGGACGGCCATGAGGGTGCTCATGGTTCGGACGCGGATCCCCTGCACCGCAGCGATGTCGGCGTCGAGGCTCACGGCGAACAGTTCGCGGCCCAGGACAGCAACAACAGCGACGACGCCCAGGCAGAGCAGGGCGAGGGCCCAGATATCCCCTTCGGCCACGGTGGACAGTGAGCCGAAGAGGTAGGAGTTCAGGGACGAAGCCGCCTTGCCGGGGGCGAGGGAAGCGAACATCACACCGCCGGCGATGCCGCCGTAGAACAACAATGCGAGAGCGACGTCGCCCGCCGTGCGTGATCGGTAGCGGATGAACTCGATGAGGAAGGCGCCCGCGACCGCGGCAGCCATGGCCGTCGGAATCGGTGCGGTGCCAAGAAGGAAGGCCAGGCCGACACCGGTCAGGGCTACGTGGCCCATCCCATCGCCGAGCAGCGCGAGTCGGCGCTGGACGAGAAAGACGCCGATGAGCGGGGCGATGAGACCGACGAGGGCGGCTGCGACGAGCGCCCTGCGCATGAAGTCGAAGTCGAGCAGGCTCATGGCTCGAGCTCCACAACGCCGGGTCGACCGAGCTCAGACTCGTGGTGGTGCACGTGATCATGCAGGTGGTGTCCGGGCACGGGTGGCGGCCCGTCGAAGACGATCGTCTCGCGACTGTTGGGGTCGAGGACGACGGCCCGGGTGATCAGGTGCGCGATGCCGGTGAGCTCATGGGTGACGACGATGATCGTGGTGCCGTGCTCGTGCAGACCGGCGAGCAGCGTCGTCAGGCTCGCGAGGTTCTGCGCGTCGACACCGGCCGTCGGCTCGTCCATCACGAGCAGGTCCGCGCCCGACGCGAGCGCGCGGGCGATGAGGACGCGGCGCTGCTGCCCGCCGGAGAGGGTGTCGAGCCGCTCGTGCCGTTTCGACCACAGCCCGACGTCGGTGAGTGCCTGCGTAGCGGCGGCGCGCTCTGTCCGCAGGTACGGACGCCAGCGCCGCTTCGGCGAGATCAGGCCGCTCAGCACCGCCTCCCACACCGACACCGGGATGCTGGAGGCGCCCGGTAGCCGCTGCGGGACGAGTGCGATGCGCTGCCAGTCGCGGAAGCGAGACAGGGGGTGGCCGAACAGCGCGACCCGGCCGTGGCTGTGCGGCTGCAGGCCCAGCATCGTGCGGACCAGGGTGGTCTTTCCGCTGCCGTTCGGGCCGAGCAGCGCGACGAACTCGCCCTGCCGGATGGACAGGTCGACGTCCTCGAGCACGTGGTCGCCGTCGAACTCCACGCACACGCGCGAGAGGCCAACGACCTCATCGGAGGTCGCTGGCGTCTCGTCACCGTGCGGGTGTTCGTGCGTCATGTGCAGGATTGCCCACTCTGCAGGGTGGCCAGGTTCTGGTCCATGACCGTGAGGTAGTCGCCCGTGCTGTCGGGGGCCAGACCCTCGAGGGGATCGAGGACGGCGCTGGTTGCGCCGGTCTCATCGGCAATCGTCTGCGCGATCTTGGGATCGACCAGTGTCTCGTGATAGATCGTGGTGATGCCGGTGTCCCGCACCAACTGAGCCACCTCCTTGAGGCGTGCCGGGCTCGGCTCCGCCTCAGGCGACAGTCCCGAGATGCCGATCTGGCTCAGATCGTAGGCGTCGGCGAGGTAGCCGAATGCATCGTGACTGACGACCAGGTCGCGGGAGGCGCACTGGGCCAGGCCCGCGGTGAAGCGCGCGTCGAGCTTGGACATCGAGTCGCCGAACTCGGTCGTCCGGGTTCCGATGGCGTCGGCCGCTGCGGGGTTGAGAGCCGCGAACCGGGTTCCGATGGTGCTGGCGATGGTCGCCATGTTGAGGGGGGCGAGCCACACATGCGGGTCGACTGCCGACTCCTCGCCCTCGCCGGTGCCGGCGAGGAGCGCCAGGCCGTCGGAGACATCGATGGCGC
>JAPLBU010000062.1 GCA_026392575.1 Actinomycetota bacterium
ATGCGGTCGAACTCCTCCACCGTCTTGAGGAGTTCTCTTGCCAGTTCCTGTTGTTCAAGAGAACGCGCAAGCTCGTAATAGACGGTTTTGACGGCGAACACGAGATTCCGTAATACGCAAATGCGGCTCGTCATGCGACCTCCGCAGTGCACTTGAGTCTGACGACCACGGGGACGCTTATGCGTCTACAGGTGGATGACGACGGTGTCGGGCTCCTGCCGGCTGACTGCGCACGGGTCTTCGACCGGTTCGTGCGGCTCGACGCATCGCGCGACCGGGATGAGGGGGGCAGCGGCCTGGGACTGGCAATCGTTGCGGCAATCGCCAACGCGCACGGTGGCAGCGTCGATGCCCAACCCGGGCCAGGCGGGCACTTCGCGCTGGTGCTCCCGGCATACCGCCGCGCGGATGGCTAGGAGGCGGTAGTCGGCTCGGGGCGGCCGAACAGCCAGCCCTGACCCTGGTGCCAGCCCTGACCCAGCAGGGCGCCAGCTTCGAACTCCGTCTCGATGCCCTCGGCCACAGTGTCGAGACCGAGGCCCGAGGCAAGGCCGATAAGCCCCTGCGCGAGTTTGATGCAGGTGCTGTCGCCGGTGCGGATACCGCTGGTGAAGGACTTGTCGAGTTTGAGTCCGCGAACGGGCAGGTCACGCAAGTGGCTGATCGACGAGTAGCCGGTGCCGAAGTCGTCGACGTACCACGTGGCCCCGCTGGAGCACATCGCTGTCATCGCCTCGGCGATCAACGGGCTGGCATCGAGCAGTGCCGTCTCGGTGACCTCGAGGCGGAGTCGAGTCGGGTCAACGCGGGAGGCCGCAACGAGCGCCGAAAAGCGATCGGGGTAGTCGCTGCTGGCGAGCGAGTGCTGTCGAGATGGCGAGCACGTCGAGCGCTCCCGCGAGGATGGCGAGGTCGATGTCGACGACGAGCCCCGTCGACTCGGCAACCGGCAGGAACTCATCCGGCAGCATGGTGAAGTTGTCGCTTCCCACCCAGCGGGCAAGTGCCTCGTATCCGCGAAGCCTGCGATCGGTGAGCATCACCACGGGCTGGAACCACGGGGTGATGCGTCCCTGCTTCAGGACGTCGCGCAGGTCGGATTCAATCGAGAGTCGGCGGGCGGCCTCGGATGCGAGAGCAGGCTCGATGAACTGCCAGCGGTCACGGCCGGCATCCTTCGCCTGACGGGCAGCCAGGCTCGCCTGACGCAGGAGTTCCTCGCTGTTGGCGTTGCGGTCCCCTGTGGCGATTCCGATGCTGACGGTGGGCTCGATCGTCTGTCCTTCGACGACGATCGTTCCGCGAGCGGCCGCACACAGGCGCTCGGCCTTTGATGCCGCGTCCACTGCACTGGGCAGGTCCGACATCAGCACGAGGAATTCGTCGCCAGCAATCCGTGCGACGCGGTCGGGGTCACCGACGGCGGAGGCGATTCTTGCGGCGATGGTGGTCAGGACGAGATCACCGGCGGCGTAACTGAGCGCCTGGTTCACGGTCGTGAGCCGGTCGACACCAATGCTCAGCACGGCGAGGGAGCGGCGACTCATCGCGAGGTCGTCGATCGCTCGGTCAATGCGTGCGATGGCCAGGCCGCGATTCGCGAGCCCGGTGAGGGTGTCGTGCCCGATCTCGTGCTCTCGCTGAATCTGGCCCTGGATCTGCGCATCGATGTCGCGCAGCACTGCGACGAAACCATCAACAGTGCCGTCGGCGCGGGTGAAGGGTCGTGTGGCCACTGAAACCCAGATCCGCGATCCATCAGCGCGCAAGAGGTGAACCTGGGTGGTGTCTGCTTCCTCGCCGTCGATGTAGCGAGCCAGCGAGGCCTGCGCCATCGCCAGCTGTTCGGCATCAAGGAACTCCAGGCCCGAGCGGCCGAGCACGGTGTCAGCGGCGTAGCCCGTCAGCCGCTCGAACGACGGCGATACCCAGGAAATCGTGGCGTTGCCATCGAACCGCGCAACGGCATCGGTGACACCCTCGGTGACCAGGCGGTAGAGCTCCTCGCGTTCGGCCAGGGCGTAGTCAGCCTTTCGCCGGTCGGTCTGGTCACGGAACATGTAGACCAGCTGTTCGCCCGCCTTGGCGATTCGAAGATCGTAGAAGCGCAACTCACCGCCCTTGATCTCCTGCTCGTACTCGTAGTCGTCCAAGAGCAGCGGCTCACCGGTCGTGAGCGTGTTGACGAGCAGATCGAATCCGCCGTTCAGCCGGTGCCCGGGCATGATGTGGAGCAGGCGCACTCCGACGAGTTGCTCGCGCGGGAGACCGGCGTATTCGCAGGCAGCAGCGTTCGCCTCCATGCAGACGAAGTCGATGACGCTGCCGAGTTCGTCGGTGACGGGTTCAAGCAGGAGGAGCGGGTCGAGAAGGTTCGCGAGCATCGCGTTGAGCCGTTCCTCGCCGGCCTCGGCAGCATCGCGTGCGCGGACGAGCTCATCGATGTCACGAGCGCGCCCGACCGTTCCGCCGGGACCGCCATCGGGATCGGGGAAGGGGGCGCCGATGATCGACATCCAGCGGTAGCCGCCGGCCTTCGTGCGCAGTCGCATGGGTGGCGCATTCCCAGCGGCGACGTCCGGCACGATGTCACCGGCACGCAGGGACTCCCTTGCCGCGGTGTTCGCCATCCAGTCATCGGGATGCACGAGGGTCTCGATGTCCATGCCGATGAGGTCTTCCGTCGTCCAGCCGACGGAGCGGGTGAAGGACGGCGACACCCAGACCAACCGGCGGTGCCGGTCCGAGCGGTAGACGGCGTCATGGGGATTGTCGGCGACCAGGCGGTAGAGGTCCTCATCGGTGAGCGGATCGCCCTCGCGAAGCGCGATGCGGCGCAGGGCATCGGGGTGCACCACCCAACCGGGCGCGGCCGCTTCGTGCGTTTCCGTCACGGGCCGATGCTAGTCGGGCGAAACGGACAGGTTGTCGGGCGGCCGTGCATAGACTTCGGGTCCCGATGGAGGCACCCGCCTCCTTGGCCGACGAGCAAGGAGCGACCGTGGCAGACGACGACATCGAAATCGGCGAGGAGATTGAGATCGAGGTGGTTCTCGGAGCCAACGGCGAGCCGGTTGGGGCGGTCGTCGATGACATCGTCGTGGCAACCGGTCCCGGTGGATCGATCGTCGACGAGACGGTAGACGTGCTGGATGCCGAGGGGCACCTGCTGCTTGAGGACGAGACGGTCAGCGTCTACGACGCGGACGCGAACCTGGTCGCCCAGGAGGAGACCGTCGCGATCGCACTGGACGAGTAGCGGTTCCGGCATGCTCAAGGGAGTCGATCCACTGCTGAGCGGTGACCTGCTGAAGATTCTTGACGACATGGGTCACGGCGATCGGTTGCTTCTCGTCGATCGCAATTACCCGGCGGCGGCGTCCGGCAAGCCGGTCGTGCGGCTGGGTGAGGTGTCGATCATCCGCGCAGCGACGGCTATCCTCAGCGTGCTTCCGCTGGACTCGTTCATCGACCATCCGCTGGAGCGGATGGAGGTCGAGGACGATCCGTCGAAGACGACGCCGACACAGGATGAACTGCTGACACTGGCATCGGCCGCCGAAGGTCGGGCACTTGTCTACGGAGTGGTGCCGCGCCTCGACTTCTATGAGCGTGCCCGCGAGGCCTATGCCGTGGTGCACACTCTCGACACCGTGCCCTACGGCTGCTTCATCCTGCACAAGGGCGTCATCTTCTAGCCCTCGTCGGGGCGCAGGCGTCGAAGTGACATCACCAGGGCGACGATCCAGCCGATGATCGTCCAGCCGAGCAGCAGGTTGACGAGCCCGACGCTGACATGGGTGCGCAGGTCGCGAAGTGCGGCGATTGCCCACGGCAGCATGTAGCCGGCAGTGAGGATGGCCGCGACGACGGCGATGACCTTCGTGGCCGTCGATGTCTGGTAGCGCGCTCCGTCGACGTACACGATCCGTGCCTCCATTGGCTCTGGTGAAGTCATGGGAAGAGGGTAACGCTCGGTCTAGCGCTCGATGTGAAGTGCGAGCACCGGGCACGCGTGGGTCGCGTCCTCGGCAGCCTTCATCTGCGCTCGCGAGAGTTCCGCTCGCAGGCCGTGGCTGGGGAGCAGGGGGTAACCCCACTCGTCGAGGTCGATCAGGTCCGGTGCGGCGTCGTGGCACATCCCACGGCCGTCGCACATGATCGGGTTGAGCACGAGAGTGGGCGGCGTCTTCTTCTTGTCGCTCATGTGAAGTCCCGTCCGGAGGAATCGAGCAGGGCGAGTCGTGCGGGTGGCACCGGCAGCTGGCGTGCGGGATCCGTCGACCGTTGGCTGGCCACCGAGCAGGCCCCCGTGAGGTGCGCATCGACCTCCGAGGCAAATGCCTGCAGGCCCGTCGATACGAATCGCGACACGCCATCGGGATGCTTGCAGCCACCTCGGTTGGTGACCAGCGAGAGGCGGTTCGCGAGCCGCCGCATGTCGCCGCCGTAGGCCTGACGCAATGCCAGTGCGCGGACGTCCTCGGCAATCGACGGTAGGCCGAACATGCAGGGACCGCACTGCCCGGCGCTCTCGCCGGCCATCCATGCGCTGACGCGCGACATCTCGTCGATCGGGCACACGCTCTCGCCGAGGGCCCACAGCAGGGAAGCACCGATGACCCCGCCGCCGGCACGCACCGACTCCGGGTCCCAGGCCACATCGGCGAACCCGTCGGCTGTGACCCATCCGCCGCCGTAGCCACCGGTGAGATAGCCGCGGATCCCCTCCGCCGGGCCACCGCAGAGCCGCTGGATCTCGTCGACGGTCGTGCCGGTTGGGACCTCGACGACACCGCTCTGGTGCACAGCGCCACCGACGGTGACGAGCGTGGTGCCGGGCGCATTGCTGGTACCCGTGCTGGCGAACCAGGCCCCGCCGTAGCGGGCGATGAGCGCGAGGTGTGCGAGCGTCTCGACATTCTGAACAAGGGTGGGGCGACCAGCCGCGCCGCGCTGGAAGGGGCGGTCGGGGAACACCGGAGTGGCGACACCGTCGCCGACCCAGTGCGACAGGGCGCTCTCCTCGCTGGAGACGTAGCGGGCCGGCGGCATCACCAGACGGATCGTCAGCGGGTCGATGCCCGCTGCATCCCTCTCGGCCAGGGCGGCCTCGAGGCCGGGGACCAGGCGTGAGTCGCGGTGCACGGCGATGAAGGCATCGGTCGCGCCGATGGTTCGGGCTGCAACGGTGATGCCGTCCAGGACCAGGTGCGGCGAGTGGGCGAGCAGGACGGCGTCCTTGCTGCTGGCCGGCTCGCCCTCCATCCCATTGGCGATGACGACGGGATGGCGGGTCCGCGCCAGCCGCCCGCGGTCGGCTGAGCTGTTCACCACGGCGCGGAGCTTCAAGTGCGTCGGAAACCAGCCGCCGCCGCGACCGCGCAGGCCCGCCTTCTCCACCTCGTCGACGAGGACACCGGGATTGCGCCCGTGCCGTTTGCCAACGTCGGGCAGCCGACCGTAGACGGCCTCATGCTCCGGCAGTGTGGACCTCTTCTCGATGCCCAGGCGTCCCGTCATGGCGCCATCGTCGCGCACCTTCATCAGCGACTCACCTCGCCACGGCAAAGTCGGGGTAAAGGGCCGCGCCGAGCCAACCCGTCATGGCGTCCGTGCCGCGTCTATGGGAATGTGCGGGCATGACCTTGGTTGCCGGCATCGACTCGTCCACCCAGTCCGTGAAGATCGTCGTGCGCGATGCCGAGACGGGCGTGCTCGTTCGAGAGGCCCGGGCCCCGCATCCGGACGGCACGGAGGTGCACCCTCAGCATTGGGTTGAGGCGCTGGACGCGGTGACGCGTGGTGTCCTTGACGGTGTCGAGGCATTGAGCATCGCCGGCCAGCAGCACGGGATGGTGGCGCTCGATGAGACAGGCGAGGTCGTCCGCCCGGCGCTGCTGTGGAACGACACCCGGTCGGCACCCGATGCCCTTGACCTGATTGACGAACTCGGTGGACCGCAGGCGTGGGCGGACGTGGTTGGCAGTGTTCCCGTCGCGGCATTCACCGTGACGAAGGCGCGATGGATGGCCAGGGTCGAGCCGGACAACGCCGCCCGCACGGCTCGGATGATGCTGCCGCACGACTACCTGACGTGGATGCTGGCTGGCCGGCCCGATGTTGCGGCGACGGACCGTGGCGAGGTCTCCGGTACGGGCTACTGGTCACCGGCCACGGGCGAGTACCGCGACGACCTCCTGCGCCTGGCCCTCGGGAGTGTGCCGGCCGTTCCGCGGGTCGCCGCGCCTGGCGAGGAGATCGGCCGCACCGCGACCGGCATCGCGCTCGGGCCGGGCACGGGCGACAACATGGGCGCGGCGCTGGGTCTGGGTGCCGTCCCAGGCGATGTCGTCGTCTCCCTCGGCACCTCCGGAACGGCCTTCGCCGTTTCGACGACGCCGGCGCGTGACGCGAGCGGGTTCGTCGCGGGGTTCGCGGACGCGACGGGACACTTCCTGCCGCTCGTCTGCACGCTCAATGCGGCGCGCGTGCTCACGGCGATGGCGGAACTCCTCGGGGTCGACTTCGACGAGTTCGCCGAGTTGGCGCTCTCGGCCGAGCCGGGCTCTGGAGGGCTGACCCTCCTGCCCTACCTCGATGGCGAGCGCACTCCGAACCTGCCCGATGCTCGCGGGTCGATGCACGGCATCACGCGAGCCAACCTGACCCGCCCGAATATGGCGCGCGCGGCTATCGAGGGCATGTTCGGTGGGCTGGCTGATGCCGTCGACGCGCTCGTTGGGGTCGGGGTGCAGCCGAAGCGAATCCTGCTCGTGGGTGGTGCGGCGGCGAACCCGGCTGTCGGGGCAGTGGCGGCGACGATGTTCACGGCGCCGATCGTGGTCCCGCCCCCGGGCGAATACGTTGCGGATGGCGCTGCTCGACAGGCGGCGTGGATCCTGGCTGGGGGGAGCACGGCTCCGACATGGTCCGGGGCCCGTCCGGGCGAGTCAGAGACCTTCGAGCCCGATCCGCAGCCGGCCATTCGCGAGGCTTACGAGTTGGCTCGCGTCGCACTGCACGGGGGGTGAGAGCTGTCGTTGCGCGGTCGTCTGCGTGACCAAATCGTTACAGGAAGATGTCGAATCGTTGCAGTATGCGCTTGTGTGGGTGACGATTCGCGTCATATGTTGGCAGCGACAACAATGTTTGTTGCAGCCTCATACATAACCGCGGGTGACCGCGGAGGACACCGGGGAGCACCGTGCCGCTTGACCTGACCGCCCGTCCGGAGCACAAGTTCACCTTCGGACTGTGGACCGTCGGCAACCGGGGTCGCGATCCGTTCGGTGAGGCCGTGCGGCCCAAGCTCGAGATCGTCCCGATGCTCAATGGCCTCGCTGAGCTGGGCGTCTACGGCGTCAGCTTCCACGACGACGACATGATGACCTTCGGTGCGCCGGAGGCCGAGCGGCGGGCAGAACTCGACCTGTTCAAGAAGACGCTCGATGAGACCGGCCTGGTCTGCTCGATGGCGACGACCAACCTCTTCTACCACCCGATCTTCAAGGACGGCGCCTTCACCTCGAATGACCCGCAGGTCCGCCGCTTCGCAATCCAGAAGGCCATGCGCAACCTCGATGTGGCTGCCGAACTGGGTGCGCCGACGTACGTCTTCTGGGGCGGGCGCGAGGGTGTCGAGACGGCCGCGTCCAAGGACACCCGCGATGCACTGTCACGCTATGCCGAGGCGCTCGACTTCCTGGCTGGCTACGTGAAGGACAAGAGCTACGACATCCGGTTCGCCCTCGAGCCCAAGCCCAATGAGCCCCGCGGCGATATCTTCCTGCCGACCGTGGGCCATGCGCTCGCCTTCATCTCGACCCTCGACAACCGCGAGATGGTCGGGCTGAACCCCGAGGTCGCGCACGAGACGATGTCTGGCTTGAGCTTCTACCAGGGCGTGGCGCAGACGCTGTGGCAGGACAAGCTCTTCCACATCGACTTGAACGACCAGCGGATCGGCCGCTTCGACCAGGATTTCCGCTTCGGTTCCGAGGGCATCAAGGACCACTTCTTCCTGGTCCGTCTGCTCGAGAACAGCGGCTACTCGGGCGTCAAGCATTTCGACGCCCATGCGTACCGCACCGAGGACACGGCCGGCGTGTGGGACTTCGCACGTGGCTGTATCCGCAACTACCTCGCACTCGCGGCCAAGGCTCGCGAGTTCGACCAAGATCCCCGCGTGGCGAAGGCGATGGCGTATTCCGGCGTCGCCCAGCTCGCGGAGCCGACCGTCGGTCCGTACACAACGGAAGCGGCGGCCGGACTCATGGGAGAGCACTTCGATATCGAAGCCCTTGCACAACGAGGGTTCGGCAACGAGGCGCTCGACCAGCTCGTTGTCGATCACATCCTGGGAATCGCCTGATCCCCAGGATCGACAGCTCCACCCCACCTCACAAGAAATTCGCAGGTTCTCCTGCGGGGAAGGGACAGCACGCATGTCCAAGAAAATCTTTGGAGTAGTAGCCGGCCTCGCGGCCGCCTCCCTGCTCGTCGCCGCCTGTGGCGGCTCCACCACCAGCAGCGAGTCTTCTGCTGCTGCTCCGGCTTCGTCCGCTGCTGCCTCGGCCGCCGCGACGACCGCTCGCTGGGAGACCGCTGACCGCCCGTTCCTCGAGGCTGCATTCACGGCCGCTGGGGTCGAGTCTGACATCCAGAACGCGAACGGTGACAAGGCCAAGTTCGCGACCATCGCCGACGGCATGATCGCCGGTGGCTGCTCGGTCATGGCCATTGTCAACCTCGACAGCGAGACCGGCGCAGCCGTTATCGCGAAGGCCACCGCTGCCGGAATCCCCGTCATCGACTACGACCGTCTCACCCTTGGTGGCGGCGCGAAGTACTACGTGTCCTTCGACAACGTCGCGGTCGGCACCGCTATCGGCGAGGGCCTCGTCAAGTGCCTCAACGATGCCGGCACCATGGCGGGCAACGTGGCGTACCTGAACGGTTCGCCGACGGACAACAACGCCACGCTGTTCAAGCAGGGCTACTCGGCTGCCATCGAGGCTGCAGGGTTCACGCCCACCGCTGACGAGTCCGTTCCGGACTGGGACAACACGAAGGCCGGCACGATCTTCGAGCAGATGTACACGAAGGCCAATGGCGACTTCGTTGGCGTTGCAGCTGCTAACGACGGTCTCGGTGGCGCAGCCATCGCCGTGCTCGACCGCAACGGCCAGGCCGGCAAGATCTTCGTCACCGGTCAGGACGCCACGGACGAGGGCCTGCAGCGCGTGCTGCTCGGCACCCAGTGCATGACGGTCTACAAGGCAGTCAAGGCAGAGGCTGAGGCATCTGCGGCGATCATGATCGCGCTCGCAAACGGTGACACTGCCGCTGCTGACGCACTCGCCACGGGCACCACCGCCGATGCGACGGCCGGCACCGACGTGCCGAGCGTCCTGCTCGTTCCGCAGCAGATCTTCCCGGAGAACGTGAAGGACGTCATCGCTGACGGCTTCACCACGGCCGACAAGGTCTGCACGACGGACGAGCTGAAGGCTGCTTGCACCAAGTACGGCGTTCAGTAAGAACCCTCATCCGGCTCAGCCGGTAGGCACGAAACGGTGGGGGCGGGTGTCTCATCCGCCCCCACCGTCGTACCGCGACCAGTTTTAGGAATCCCCAGATCCCGCACGTTGCTTGCGAGAAGGTGACGCTATGAACACTGCAGACACTCCCTTGCTCGAGCTCAAGGGGATCAACAAGAGCTTCGGCCCTGTCCACGTTCTTCACGACGTCGACCTCTCCGTGTACGCGGGACAGGTGACCGCGCTGGTGGGCGACAACGGCGCAGGCAAGAGCACGCTCATCAAGGGTGTCGCGGGCATCTACCCGTTCGACTCCGGTGAGTACCTGTTCGATGGCAAGCCGGCCCAGGTGCACGATCCGAAGCAGGCGAACGACCTCGGCATCGAGGTCGTCTACCAGGACCTCGCGCTGTGCGACAACCTCGACGTGGTGCACAACATGTTCCTTGGGCGCGAGGAGAAGAAGGGCGCCATCCTCGACGAGATCACCATGGAGAAGCGAGCGACCGAGACCCTCAAGGGCCTGTCGGTACGCACCCTGAAGTCCGTGCGCCAGCAGGTGGCCAGCCTCTCGGGCGGCCAGCGCCAGACGGTCGCGATCGCGCGCGCCGTGCTGTGGAACTCGAAGCTGGTCATCCTCGACGAGCCGACGGCCGCGCTGGGCGTGGCCCAGACGGAGCAGGTCCTCAACCTGGTGCGCCGCCTGGCCGACAACGGTCTCGGCGTCGTCCTGATCTCGCACAACATGATCGACGTCATGCAGGTGGCCGACAATGTCGCCTGCCTGTACCTCGGCCAGATGGCAGCCCAGGTCCCGACGGCCTCCGTCAACCACTCGACGATCGTCGAGCTGATCACCACCGGCCGGTCCGGGGACATGGGCCTGCAACCGGACGTCGCGGCCGCTGGGGACCAGGGCGGCATCGGCCAGGCAATCAGCGACTATGTCGGCCGGGTCAAGGGCGGCGAGGTTGGCTCGCTGCCCGCCGTCCTGGGCCTGATCGTACTGTTCATCCTGTTCAGCGTGATGAAGCCGGACACCTTCTTCACGACGTTCAACTTCGCGAACCTGCTGAACCAGGGCACCGCGATCATCGTCCTTGCCATGGGCCTGGTGTTCGTCCTGCTCCTTGGCGAGATCGACCTGTCCGCCGGATTCACCGCCGGAACGTCGGCGGCCGTCCTCGCGGTTGCGCTGTCCTCCTGGGGCTGGCCCGTTCCGCTCGCCCTCCTGCTCGGCCTTCTCACCGGCACGGTCATCGGCCTATTCATTGGCGTGCTCGTCGCACGGCTGGGCATCCCCTCGTTCGTGGTGACGCTGGCCATGTTCCTCGCCCTGCAGGGAGTCATGCTCCTGATCATCAGCGAGGGTGGCACCATCCGGCTTCGCAGTGACTTCCTGATCGCGATCATGAATCAGAACATGCCCCTGTGGGCCGGCTGGCTGCTGTGGGCCGTGGTCGTCCTTGGCTACGCCGTCGTCTCCTTCATGGCTATCGTCGGCCGACGCAAGGCCGGTCTGAAGGCCACGGCGACGTCCGTGTGGTTGGCCAAGTCGATCGCCCTCGCGGTCATGCTGGGCGTGCTGATCTACCTCCTGAACCAACCGCGACAGGTGGTTCGGCCGGGAAAGATCTCCTGCGACCCGTCGAATCCGACCGTGGGCTGCATCCCCGTCATCCAGGGCGTCCCCTGGGCCGTGCTCGTCGTCCTCGTCCTCGTCGTCTTCCTCACCTTCGTCCTCGGGCGCACCGCCTTCGGCCGGCATATCTACGCCGTCGGCGGCAACGCCGAGGCGGCCCGTCGAGCCGGCATCAGTGTCAAGGCGATCAAGACCTACTGCTTCATGATCTGTTCGACGCTGGCGGCTGTCGCGGGTGTGCTCATCGCCTCCCGTGACAACTCGGTCTCCCCAACGACCGGTGGCGCGCAGACCCTGCTGTTCGCGGTCGGTGCGGCCGTCATTGGCGGTACGAGCCTCTTCGGCGGGCGCGGCAAGGTGATGGACGCCGTCATCGGCGGCCTGGTCATCGCCGTCATCGCGAATGGGCTGCCCCTCATCACCTCGCAGTCAGGCATTCAATACGTGGTCACGGGTCTCGTGCTGCTCGTCGCTGCGAGCGTCGACGCGATCTCGCGGAAACGTTCCACTCCCTCATAGACAAGGATTGGTCGGCAGGCGCATGGTCACACGCACCGCGGCGACCCAGGACGATCTACGGCGCCACAATCGCGCGCGCCTGTTGCGGCATCTGCACGAGGGGGGTGCGGTCAGCCGTTCGGACCTGGTCGCATACAGCGGACTAAACAGGAGCACGGTCGGGGTCCTCGTATCTGAGTTGGCTGACGTAGGACTCGTCACCGAGGTGGCGGGCTCGGCAGGTCAGGTCGGTCGACCGGCATTGATGGTGCAACCGGCGGCCGAGTCGGCCGTCGTCATTGCCTTCGACCTCCGCGTCGAGCGCACGGTTGTCGCGCTGGTCGGCCTGGGTGGGAGGGTCCTTGCACGCAAGGAGCAACGGCATAAGCGCACCAGCTACACACCGCAGGCGGCGATGCGCAACATCACCATCCTGACGGAACAGATGCTCGCATTGTCTCCGCCGACATCCTGGTGGGTGGGCCTGGGCATCGGCGTGCCCGGCATCGTCGATCACGCCGATGGTCGCGTGCTGCTGGCACCGAATCTGGGCTGGGCCGACGTGCCGTTCGGCGACATGGTGCGCGAAGCCATTGGCACGCAGTATGGGTTCACTCCGACCGTAGCCGTCAGTAACGATGCCGACCTCGGTGCGGTGGCTGAGCACGTTCGTGGTGTGGGAGCACACAATCGCAACGTCATCTACGTCTCCGGAGAAGTCGGAATCGGCGGCGGCATCATCATGGACGGCCGTCCGATGTCGGGAGCGGGCGGCTACGGCGGTGAAGTTGGCCACATGGTCGTCAACCCCCAAGGCGTGCTGTGCCGATGCGGCGCCCAGGGCTGCTGGGAGACGGAGAGATCGAGATCACCGATGTGATCGCGGCGGCAAATGCGGGTAATCGCAAGGCGCGGGCGGCGATCGAGACTGCTGGCGAATGGCTGGGGATCGGCTTGGCCAACCTCGTCAATCTGTTCAACCCCGAGGTCATCGTCCTTGGTGGACACCTGCGAATCCTGTTCCCACTCGTGAGCGGAACTGTCTATCGGCGCATTCACTACGCCCTTCCGGCCGCGCGGGAGCAGGCACGCGTCGAGGTGCCGGCGCTCAAGGGCGACAGCACGCTTCTGGGTGCAGCGGAGATGGCATTCGATGACCTGCTGAGCGACCCCGTCGGTGTGCTGGCGCGTTCACATCATGCCGTTGCACCCTGATCGGCACGTGCGCCTTGTAGCGGGCGACATCGAGGTCGTCGTCGATCTGGCTGAGGGCGCGCGAGCCACCGGGTGGAGCATGTCGGGCATCGAGGTTCTGGCATCGCATGGACCCGATCCGGTGGAGCACGGCATGTACCCGATGGCGCCGTGGGCCGGCCGGCTTGGGGGCAATCGCGTTCACTGGAGAGGCCGGGACCACGATCTCCCCGTCACCTACGAGCCGTGGGCCATTCACGGCACCGTGTTGCGTCAGCGTGCGACCGTGCTCGAACTCGAGGTGGACGCCGACCGGGCCCGGTTGCTCGCCCGAGTAGAGGACCACCCCGGCTGGCCGTGGCCGGCTGCCGTCGACATCTGCTGGGACGGACGACCGACGGTGGTGACGACGTCGATATCGGTGCATGCCCTGACCGAGTCGTTCCCCGTCGTGATGGGCTGGCACCCGTGGTTCCGGCGCCATCTCGGCGTCGGCGATCCGCTGGAATGGACGCTGGCGGCCACCGGGCAGCTCGAGAAGGGGATCGACCAGCTCCCCACCGGGCGAGTGCTCACCTTCGATGCGGGTGCTGGCCCGTTCGATGACGCCTTCGCCGTGCCAAGCGGACAGGCGACGGTCTGCTGGCCGGGGGCGATGGCGATCGACATCGCCACGGAGGGGAGCTGGTATGTCGTCTTCGACGCATTGCCAGACAGCGTGTGCGTGGAGCCGCAGAGCGGCCCACCCGATGGGCTGCGTACCGCATACGGGAGCACGGTTGCCGTCGCTGCGCCGGACGCACCCGTCACCATGGTGACCACGTGGTCGGTGCGTGACCTGTCTCAGTGATAGGTGTGGCCGGCCGGAGGCTCTAGGCGGACGATCGTCCCGGTCTCGGCGGCGAGGCGTGCGGCATCCATGACCCGCATCGTCTCGACGCCATCGTCGATCGTCACGGGGTCACGGCCTTGACCTCGGATCGCCGCAGCGGTCTGTGCGTAGAAGTCCGGCCATGCCCCGCGCTCCAAGGGCACCCATTGGTCCGTCGGGTTGCTCGCGTCATCGAACGTGCGCAGCAGTGCCTCAGTTCCGGGCAGGCGGACCCCCCAGTCAGGAGCGGCCGGATCGCCACCTGCGGCAAGCTCGACCTCCTGCGCATCGGCGACGTCGATGCGCAGGCCACCGCGGGTGCCGAGCAGCAGCATGCGCGGTTCGCCGATTGCCGTCACCTGGCTGACGGTCATGATGCTGATGGCACCTGACGTGTGCGTGAGGATCACGCTGCTGTCGTCGATGAGCTGCATCGCCTGGTCGATGGCGTGCACCCCGAGGTCGTAGAGCAGGCCGCCCAGGTCCTCGGGAGCGGCCGATCCGCGCCAGCCCTCCTTCGGGATGACGCGCATCTTCACGATGCGGGACTCGAAGCGATGGACATTCCCGAGGCGACCCTCCGCCAGCACTCGCTGCGCGGTGCGGATATCGCTGTCCCAGCGCCGGTTCTGGTAGGGGATCAAGTGCCGGTCGTGTGCGCGCGCTATCTCGGCGAGTTCGCGCGCCGTGTCAGCGTCCGCCGCGATCGGCTTGTCGAGCACCACGTGCAGGCCGGCCTCAAGTGCGGCCTTGGCGTAGGGGACATGCGTGATGTTGGCCGTGCTGATCGCAGCCAGCTCGTGGCCGCCCGCCCAGGCCTGCTCGGGGGTCTGGTAGATGGTGGCGTCAGGGTGGTCGTGGCGGGCCTGCGCAGCACGCTCGGGGTTGCTCGTGACGATGGCATCGAGGGCGAGGTCAGGTGTCGCAGCGATCAGGGGCGCGTGGAACAGCCGGCCGCCGAGGCCGTACCCCACGAGGACTACGGACAAGGGTCGGTCGGTGACGGCGGACATGCGGTGAGTTAACCACCCCCCTACTGTTGAGTGGCGGGCCTTGGGGCGTTCTGAAGCGTCAGACACCCCCACGCCCCGCCACTCAACGAAGGAGGAGCCATGCCGTACCCGACACGCGACCTGACCGGAACAGTGGTCGCCATCACCGGTGCCACCGCTGGGATCGGGGCTGCTTCCGCGGCCCAACTCGTCGAGGCGGGTGCCAGGGTGGTTCTGGGTGGGCGCCGCCAGGAGCGACTGACGGAACTGGTCGAGCGCCTTGGCTCCGACAATGCGCTCGGCGTCCAGATGGACGTCCGCGGCGCCGAAGACTGCCGGCGACTCGTAGCCGAGGCGCTCACGGCCTTCGGGCGACTCGACACGATCGTCCCCAACGCGGGCATCGGCCTGTACGGAGACATTCTCGACAACAGCGATGCCGAGATCGAGCGGATGATGCACACCAACTACGACGGCACCGTGTGGGCGATCCGCGCGGCAGTGCCGGCGATGCTCGAGACGGCCGGGGGCGGCGACATCGTCATCGTGTCATCCGTGGCCGGCCTTCGCGGTGGTGGCGACGAGGCCGTCTATGCCGGGACGAAGTTCGCGCAGGTGGGCCTGGCCGGTGCGCTGGACCGCGAACTGCGCGAGAAGGGGATCCGGGTGACCGCGATCTGCCCTGCCGGCACCGCAACCGAGTTCGCCATTGGCACCGGACGGGTTGAGAATGACCCGCGGTTCGCCGACTGGCTGACGGCCGACGACGTGGCGCATGCGATCACGACCGTTCTGCAGCAGCCGCGCTCTGTGCGAACCACTCTGTGGGCCATGTGGGGGATGGGCCAGCAGGGCTAGTCCGAATCCATCCCGCCAGACGCTGACACAGGCAGCGGGATGGTGCAGAATGAAGGTGTCGTCCACCCCCGGACGGCGGGGCGCATGTCTTTGACATGTCCCAGGAAGCCCGCGCGACAGCCCCCCAGCCGCGCGGGCTTCCCCTTGTCCAGCTTGAGGTTGGTGGCGTTTTCGGTGCCCGAAACCGCCACCAACCTCAAGGCGGACGGGCTCCCTAGCGGTAGACGTGCACGCGGGTGCCGATGGCGACATGGTCGAAGAGCCAGCCGGCCCGGTCGTAGTCGCGCAGGTTGACGCACCCGTGCGAGGCCCCGTTGTAGCCGTCGCGGGCGAAGTACGGCGAGTAGTGAACGGCCTGCCCGCCGCTGAAGAACATCGCGAACGGCATCGACGTCTGGTACAGCGACGAGACGTGGTCGCGGCTCTTGGAGTTCACGTGGAAGGTGCC
>JAPLBU010000340.1:0-1393 GCA_026392575.1 Actinomycetota bacterium
ATCGGCATCCGGTCATGGATGCGGCCGACCTCGTCAGACGCCTCCGTGGTGATCACCGTGCACGTCAGCCGCCACGCCTCCGGATCGTCATCGGCCCGAGTCGGATCGCGCCACCACTCGTACAAGCCGGCCATCGCCAGTGACGAGCCATCGGACGGGTGGATGTAGAACGGCTGCTTAAGAACCTTGCCCCCCTTGCCTACGGGCGCATCCGGCGACGTCGGCAGGTACCACTCGTAGTAGCCGTCTGCCGGCACGAGGCAGCGACGCTTGGCGAAGGCCCGCCGGAAGGCCGGCTTCTCGGCGACCGTCTCGGCTCGCGCGTTGATCATGCGGCTGCCGATCGACGGATCCTTCGCCCACGGCGGCACGAGTCCCCAGCGCCCGATGACCAACGCTCGCTCGCGCACATCGTCATGGTCGCGGTCGACGACCAGGTACACCTTCTTCGTGGGAGCGACGTTGTAGTCGGGTCGCAGCTCCTCCGCGGGAGCACCGTCGACCTCGAACTCCTCAGCAAGCGCAGCCGGATCCTTCGCCGCCGCATAGCGTCCGCACATGCGCTAAGCCTGCCACTCGGGGAAATCGAGAAGCTGAGTGCGGATGTGGTCGAGCCGGCCCAGCATCGAGATGGACGCCAGGACATCACCCATCTGAGTCCGTCGCGCCGCAGCATCGTCGGCTGTCCGGTGCAGCCGCGTCATCAGCGCGGTATCCAGCAGCGCAGCCGCGGCTCGATCGCCAACACCGACGTCACTCACTCCGCTGCCGAGCACCGCCTCCATCAACGCGGTCAGGTCGCGCAGGATTCCGTCGAGCTCGAGACCGGTCAGCATGGGGTCGATTCCCTCGCGGTCGTACAAGCGGTTCGCCGCACCGACGACTCCCCGAACCTGCACCGCGATCCCGCTGAGCCGGCGCAGCCGCAGGGCCCGGGCCTCGAGGTCGTCGGCCACTCCCCCGGCGCGCATATTCAACTGCGCGCCCTCGACCAGTAGGACAAGGGCCCGGCGTGCGGCATCAGCACGATCGCGCAGTTGCCGACTGGGGGCGACGTAGGAGTGCACCTCGGTCGGGGCCAACACCACGTCAGAGACCGCGGACTCGGTCCCGACGCTGCGCAGGACGTCGATGACCGCGCCTCGATAAGTACGCATCGCGGCCTCGAAGGCATCGGGCTTGGGCCGTTGCGGAAACACGAAGACGGCGATCAGCCCGACGACTCCGCCGATCACGACATCGATTACGCGCCACCGGTCCTGCTCGATACTGCCCGGGCCCAGCGCGAGGACGAAGACAACAGCCACGGGGATCTGCAGTTGGCCACCGAGCGACCACGGCAGCAGACGGGCGGCCAGCAGGGCGGCCAGCACACCGAGGAGGGAGGACCACC
>JAPLBU010000340.1:1457-2855 GCA_026392575.1 Actinomycetota bacterium
GAAGGCGCTCTGCGAGATCCCCTTCGCCACCAGGAACGACACCGTGACCGCGATCGCGATTCGGATGGCGTGCCGCACGGAGCCGATCCCCGCCGGCCGCTGCTGGAGGACGTCGGAGATGCCCAGGTCGGGAAGCAGGTCCTCCACTTCGGGGGATCGCGGATCCGGTGCCATCACCTCAGGCTAGTTGCCCGGATGATCGGCTGGGCGGCCTCCTACACTGAGCCCGTGACCGGACCGGCGGCAAGGCGCCTCTTGCGAGCCAGCCTTTCTGGAGCCACCCTCGTCCTGCTCACCCTCGCCGGCCACGCAGCGGGCAGCGGCTCACTCCCCGGCCCCTTGGGCCTGGCGATCGCGACCGTGCTCGCCTTCGGACTGGCCTTCGCGACCGGAGCGCGCCAGCTTGCGCCGATGCAGCTCCTTGGCTTCCTGCTCGGCGGGCAGATCCTGCTGCACCTCGTCCTCGTATCTGCTGGTGGTCACGCCCACGGCGCGGCGCCCGGCCCCGGTACCGCAGCGATGATCGCCGGCCACGTGGCCGCTGCGGTGATTGCCGCCGTGCTGCTCGATCAAGCCGACCAGCTCATCGATCGCTGGGTGTCGTTCTGGGCGACGGCCTTGGGGGCCACCCCTCTCATCGCCGGCGCACCCCAGGAAACCCGCCGACTCCGCGCCACCCCGATCGCACCAGCCAGCAGCCGCAGCGAGCACCTGCAGCACTACGTCGTTCGACGAGGGCCACCAGCGCCCGTCGGCATCGACTGCAGCTGACTCCCACCGCACAGCACAACGCCACCACCACGCATGACGTGGTGTGTCGGTGCGCCCTGCGTTTCCACAACCACTACGTCAAAGGACCCTTCATGAATCGTTCCACCATCGCCCGATTCGCCCGAACGGGCGCAGCCATCGCGATCGCCGCCCTGGCCGTGGGTGCCCTCGCCACGCCCGCTCAGGCGCACGAGACTCCCAAGGCCGGCAGCACCTGTGCCATGTCCGGCATGACCCTCATCGACCACGGTGACGTCTACGTCTGCGTCAGCAAGACCGCAGGCGCCAAGCCGCGCTGGGGCAATGCGCTTCCCGTCTCGAAGTCGGCACTGACCTGGACCGACGGCTGGATCAAGGTTGCGAAGTCCGGCATGACCGCGTCCTTCGGGATGCTGAAGAACCCGACAAGCAAGCCCATCACCGTCATCGGAGCATCGAGCTCCGCATCCAAGGTGCTGCAGCTCCATGAGGTCGTCACCAAGGACGGTCAAATGGTCATGCAGCAGAAGCCCGGCGGCTTCACCATTCCCGCAGGTGGGATGCTCGAGCTCAAGCCCAGTGGCAATCACGTCATGTTCACAGGGATCACCAAGCCGATCACGGCAGGCGCGATGGCGCCCGTCACCC
>JAPLBU010000340.1:2995-12936 GCA_026392575.1 Actinomycetota bacterium
TATAGCGGCGCCAACGAGACCTACATGCCGGGCATGTAGGGATCAGACGATGACAAACAGCACCGGTCTGACCAGACGCGGCGTGTTGGCCGCCGGTGGCGCCGCAATTCTCGGCGCCGCCGGCGGGTATGCCGTCGGAATTCGGCAAGGCGACCCGGCAGCACCCGTGGCTACCCCCGTCGCAGCACCGACGGCCACCAGCGCGCCCACGGCCACGACGACCCTCATCCCGTTCCACGGCGAGCATCAGGCGGGTGTCGAGACGGAGCTCGCGCTCTTCCAGACATTCGTCGGACTCGACCTGCTCGAGCCGTCCCGCGAGGCAGCGGCTGCCGTCATGGCCCTCGTGACCGACGATGCCGCACGACTCACGCGCGGCGAACCGGCACTCGGCGATCCCCAACCCGACCTCGCCCTCAATGCGGACATGCTCACCATCTCCGTCGGGCTGGGGCACAGCCTGTTCGAGCGCACGGGCCTCAGCGATCAGGTGCCGGCCTGGTTCCCGCAGATCCCGGCCTTCACGACCGACAGCATCGAAGGCGGCTGGGCAGGAACGGACCTGCTCCTGCAGGTGGGTGCCAATGACCCCGTCGCACTGAGCCACACCCTGCGCCTGCTCACAAAGGACCTGTCCACGCTGACGCGGGTGCGTTGGACGCAGCCGGGCTTCCGGTCGTCCGCTCCGGGGTCGATGGGCGTCGCCGCGCGCCGCAACCTGATGGGACAGGTCGAGGGAACCCACTTCCCACAAGCCGGGACGCCAGAGTTCGCGACGGTCGTCTGGGCCGACGACGGACCCGACTGGGCGGTCGGTGGCACGGTCCTGGTGCTGCGACGGATTCGCATGCTGATGGATCGATGGGACCGACTCGACCGACCCGTGCAGGAGACGGTCATGGGCCGGAACATGACCGACGGCGAACTCCTCGGCGCCGACCAGTCGGACGCGAGCCCGTTCGATGCCGTCGATGCCAACGGCTTGCCCGTCATCCCGGCGGACGCGCACGTTCGCATCGGCCGCGCCGACACGCTCGACGGCGTCATCATGCGTCGGCCGTACAACTACGACGCCGGTGTTCAGGGGCATACGAGCGACGTGGGCCTTCTCTTCGCCGCGTACACGCGCGACCCGCGACGCTCGTTCATCCCGACACAGCAGCGACTGTCGGAGTCCGACTCCTTCCACCGGTGGATTAGCACGATCGGCTCGTCCACCTACGTTTTCCCGCGCGGCGTGAGCGAGGGCGAGACAATCGCACAAGGGCTGTTCGCGTGACGCGGCTTCCCCGGCGACTCGTGGCCACGGCGATCGCCGCCTGCGCCACAGCGCTGCTGACTCTGGGCAGTGCCACGCCTGCCACCGCGCACAACAGCCAGATCGGTTCGTCACCCGACGCCGGCGCCATTCTGGATGCGGCACCCGCGAAGGTATCCGTCCGCTTCGACGCGGCACTGATGGACATCGGCGAGGCGTTGGTCGTGCGGGCAGCGGACGGGACGATCGTCAGCACCGGGATCCCGACGATCAAGGGCAACGCCATCCGGACGGACATGCGCACGGACGTTCCGGCGGGCGAATACACCGTCGCCTACCGGATCGTGAGCAAGGACGGGCACCCCGTCACAGCCACCTTCGCCTACACGTTGACCAGCGGATCGGTCACAGCATCTGCTGCCACGGCCCCCACGCCCCAATCGTCACCCGCCCCAGCTGCTGCGTCGGAAGATCCACCCACGACCCAGGGCGACGGCCCCGGCGTAGTGATCTACGTGCTGATCTCCGCTGCTCTGGCAGGAACGGCGATCGCGCTCGTCGCTCGCAGCCGACGCTGACGACCCTGCCGTCCGGAAGCACCGGGCGATAGCCTTGCCGTGATGACAACAAACGAGAACGCGACGACTGCCGACCTCTGGGCCGCCCCGATCGCTACGGCGCCGGTGGATGCCGCAGTCCGCGTGCCCGGGTCGAAGTCCGCCAGCAACCGCGCTCTCATTCGCCGCCCTCTCAGACGGACCCAGCACCATCAGCGGACTGCTCGACGCACGCGACACCCAGTTGATGATGGCTGGCCTTCGCCTGCTCGGCAATGAGGTGCACATCGTCGATCGCGATTCGGTCGGCAATGTGACGGTCAACGTGATCCCGCACTTCATGCGAGGCCCTGCGAGTATCGACGTCGGTCTCGCGGGGACGGTCATGCGCTTCCTGCCTCCACTCGCAGCGCTCGCGCACGGCGAGATCACCTTCGACGGCGACGCCCATGCACGCAAGCGTCCCATCGCGACGGTCATCGAGTCGCTCAAAGACCTCGGAGTGAAGATCTACGACCGCGGTACCGGACGCCTGCCCTTCATGATCGAGGCAACCGGTGAGGTCACGGGCGGCGAGGTCTGGGTCGACGCATCCAAGTCCAGCCAGTTCATCTCAGCACTCCTCTTGAGCGCAGCGCGCTTCAACGCGGGCGTCACCGTGCATCATGTCGGCGACCCGGTGCCGAGCATGCCGCACATCGACATGACGATCGCGATGCTGGCTGAGCACGGAATCATCGTCCGACGTGATGGTGACTCGGTCTGGCACGTGGACCCGCACGACATCGTCGCAATCGACCGACGGATCGAGCCCGACCTGTCGAATGCCGGCCCATTCCTCGCGGCCGCCATGGTGGCCGGCGGCTCGGTCTCCATCGGCGACTGGCCCACCAGCACGACTCAGGCGGGCGATGCCCTCCGCGGGCTACTGGCCCGGATGGGCGCCGAGGTCACGTGGTCGGATGCCGGATTGACCGTCACCGGTACTGGTGTGATCACCGGTATCGACGCCGACCTGTCGGAGGTCGGCGAGCTGGTCCCCACGATCGCCGCGCTCGCCGCACTCGCCGACTCCCCCAGCAGCCTTACTGGCATTGCCCACCTGCGAGGCCACGAGACCGACCGACTCGCGGCGCTGACGGCGGAGATCAACGGGCTCGGAGGTGACGTCGATGAGACCGCTGACGGCCTCGCCATTCGTCCGAGCCCCCTGCATGGCGGCACCTTCCACACCTACGGAGACCACCGGATGGCAACTGCCGGCGCGATCATCGGCTTGAGCGTGGCCGGTGTCCAGGTGGAAGACATCGCCACGACGGGCAAGACCATGCCGGAGTTCCCCCGGCGCTGGCAGGACATGCTCGACGGCATCGACGGATCGGCCCCGACAGCGTGACCCGCAAGCACCACCTCCTCGACGAGGACGACGTTCGTGTCCGTCCGGGTCGAGGCAAGTCACGGCCGCGTTCCAAAGAGCGACCCGAGCATGCCGAGGCGTTGAGCGGCACCGTCATGACGGTCGACCGCGGCCGGTTCACCGTCGAACTCGATGACGGCACCGGCATGTATGCGATGAAGGCGCGCGAACTGGGCCGCAAGGGCATCGTCGTCGGCGACCGCGTCGACATCGTCGGTGACGTGTCCGGCGACACGGATACACAGGGACGGATCGTCCACCGCAACGATCCATCCTGAGCCGCGCACCGGACTCATCGACCGAGCCGTGGTGGCAGCGCTGGACGCCGGCATCGAGCCCCTGCTCATCCTGACCAAGACCGACCTGAAGCCGGCCGACGAACTCCTCGCGCTGTACGGCCCACTCGACCTGCCACTGTTCATGATCACGGGCAAGCGGGTTCCGGACGAGCTCCGCGCTGCTCTCGAGGGCGAGGCCACCGTCCTTGTCGGTCACTCCGGGGTAGGCAAGTCGACTCTCGTCAACAACCTCATCCCATCCGCCGAGCGCACGATCGGCCGAGTCAACACGGTCACCGGGCGCGGGCGCCACACCTCGACGAGCGTCGTCGCCCTGCACCTGCCGACGGGCGGCATCATCATCGATACACCCGGCATCCGGTCCTTCGGCCTGGCGCATGTCGACGTGGGCCGCGTCATCCAAGCCTTCCCCGACCTGGGGGCCCTCACAGAGGGATGCCCCCGCGCGTGCTCGCACGACGAGCCCGACTGCGCACTGAGCAACCTCGATGATCTCGACGCCGGTATCGACCGCACCAACCTGTCAACACGGATCGACTCGTTGCGGCGGCTCATCAGGAGCCGAAGTGCACCGGCCGAGGACGAGTCGGCCTTCTAGCCACCGATCGGCTGGGCCTTGCTCATGATCGGCTCCCACACGGCCTTGGCACCGGAGTCACCCACCCGGAAGGTCCAGTAGAGCGCGCCCACCGATGCAACGACGAGCACAATCGCGAGCAGGACCAGCCACATCGGGCGGGGCTTGTTCGCCGGGATGCCACGGTCGAAGAGCCAGAAGACGAGCACGAGCAGGAACAGGACCCCGGCGACGAGCGGCATGCGACTGCCGAGGTCGACGTGCGGCTGCGGACTGCCGACGTGCCGCGCAAGCTGCTCGCCCGACTCCTTGGCCACGACGCATGCACCTGCTGCGACGAACGCGACCAGCACGACGAGGGTGCCGAACCGTCGGGAGAAGCTGGGACGGACGGCCATGAGGATCGCGCCGAGTGCCGTGAGCGGCACGAGGACGACGGCCGCATGCACGACGAGGGCATGGACCGGAATGCCGCCGATGGTGTCGAATAGCCCGCTCACGCCGCAACTCTATGCACTGCGACGGCCTGGTTCAACGCCCATGCGCGCCTTCCAGCCCGATAGGTTTCCTACGTGACCGATGACCCGCTGACAGCCGACCTCGACTTCGCCCTCGCCCTGGCCGATATAGCCGACGACCTCTCGATGGCGAGCTTCCGCTCCGTGGACCTCGTCGTCGAGACCAAGCCCGATCTGTCGCCGGTTTCCGATGCGGACCGCGCTGTCGAGCAGGCGATCCGCGATGAGATCGCCCGCCAGCGGCCCGACGACTCGGTGCTCGGCGAGGAGTACGGCGAGGCGGGGGATGCCCGTCGCCGCTGGATCATCGATCCGATCGACGGCACCAAGAACTACGTTCGCGGTGTGCCAGTGTGGGCCACCCTCATTGCCCTGCTCGTCGATGACGACATCGTGGTCGGCGTCGTGTCCGCGCCGGCCCTGGCCCGCCGGTGGTGGGCTGCGACCGGCCACGGCGCCTTCGTCACCGACCCCGGCAGCAACGGTCCGCGGCGGCTGCAGGTGAGCGCTGTCGCCAGCCTTGCAGACGCCTCCTTCTCATTCTCCGACGCCATCGGCTGGGCCGAGCGCGGTGCGGGGCAGGGACTCACCGCACTCCTCGAGGGCACGTGGCGGCAGCGGGCCTATGGGGACTTCTGGTCGCACATGATGGTCGCCGAGGGGGTAGTGGACATCGCCGCCGAGCCGCAGTTGGAGAGTTACGACATGGCGGCCCTCGTCCCGATCGTCGAGGAGGCTGGCGGGCGGCTCACCGCGTATGACGGCGGCTCCGCCATCCGCGGCGGTTCAGCGCTGTCTACGAACGGAGCTCTCCACCCCGAGCTGCTGGACCTGCTGCGCACCTGATTTCTGCGCACTAGTGACATTTGGGACAGACCACGCCAGCATTGAGTCAACTCGCGCTGTGGAGGTACCCATGCAACTGTCCACGATCATCGCCGCCAAGGGCGGTTTCGTCGCCACGATCCAACCCGATGCGACAGTCTCGGATCTTGTCGCGATGCTGTCCGAGCACGGGGTCGGCGCCATTGTGGTGTCGGTCGACGGCCGGAACATCGTCGGCATCGCCTCAGAGCGCGATGTCGTGCGCGCGATCTCGGTCGGTGTCGAGGCGCTGCAGCAGCCCGTGGCGTCGATCATGACCACGCATGTGTACTGCGCGCCGCCCGAGTCCCACATCGATGAGCTCATGCACATCATGACCGAGAAGCGCGTGCGACACATCCCCGTCACGGACCCCGACGGAGCACTCCTGGGCATCGTGAGCATCGGCGATGTCGTCAAGTCGCGCCTCGGCGAACTCGAGGGCGAGCGCGCCGCGCTCCTGGAGTACATCACCCAGTCGTGAGACCCCGCCGGCCTTGAGGTTGGTGGCGGTTTTCGGGCTCGAAAACGCCACCAACCTCAAGGCGGACGGGGTGGCTCCACAGCGGACCCGGTCCGTCAGCGGCGGGTGACGCGCAGCGGTAGCCCTCCGACCGGCCGCACCGTGACGAGCGGCTCCGCCCTCGGCAGCTGACCACCGGCCGGGTACTCGACCGCGAAACTCCCGGCAATCGACGACAGCATCAGGACGCCTTCGACATAGGCGAAGTCCCGGCCGATGCACTGACGCAGGCCCGCGCCGAAGGGGATGAGCGCCGAGCGATCCGCCTCTCCGCCGAGGAACCGCGACGGTCGGAACTCGTCCGGATCCGGCCAAAGCGCCGGGTGCCGGTGCAGCAGCCATGGGCTCAGGATGATCAAGGACCCGGCGGGTACCTCATGTCCACCGAGGACATCTGCTTCATGGGCCTTGCGGGTGATCAGCCAGGCCGGCGGGTAGAGGCGCAGCGCCTCGTCGAACACCGCACGAGCGAATGGCAGGCGACCGTAGTCGGCGAACGTCGCCGGCCGACCCCCAAGAACGGTGTCGGACTCCGCCTGCAGGTCGCGCTGGACCTGCGGATTCTGCGCGAGCAGGGCCCAGGACCAGGTGAGCGCACTCGCCACCGTCTCGTGCCCCGCAACGATGAAAGTCACGACCTGATTGCGGATCTCCGTCACCGTCAGGCCCGCACCCGAGCCGTCGCGCGAACCCATCAGCATGTCCAGCATGTCGGCCGGCACCTCCGCCGGGTGCTGCCGGCGCTCTTCCATCATCCGGCCGACCGCACCGTCCAGTTCGCGAACTGCGGACTGCAGCTTCCGGTTGGCCGGAGTCGGCACCCACGCCGGCGGCGTGATCGGCACCCGTGCGCGCGCGACGACAACATCCAGGGCCGAGAGCGTGGCTGTCGCGAGTCGATCAGCATCGGCGGACAGGTCGGTGCCGAAGAGCGCACGACCGACGACTTCAAGAGCGCCGTGCATCATCGCGGCGTCCATGTCGACCACGGCCTCGGGCCGCATGGCATCCCAGCGCGAGAACATCCGCTGGATGGCGATGTCGACATGCCCGACGATGTGCTCGAGTGTCTCGTGATGGAAGGCCGGCTGCACGAGGGGGCGCTGGTGCCGCCACGCTGGCGTGTCGGCAACAAGCAGCCCCTCCCCCGTCACCAATGACAACGAGCGGTATTGGATCGTCGACTTCCCATAGTTGCGGCCGTTGCCCACGAGTACCCGGCGGACGCCATCGGGATCGTTGATCAGATAGGTCGGTGGGCGCGGGATCGGGAACTGGACGACATCGCCGAACTCACGCCAGGCGGAGATCAGGTACTCGAGGGGGTTGCGCCGGATGACCGAGAAGGCCCGAAGCATCTGCGGGCCCAGCGGGCCCGGTGCCGTCGCCGGAGTCCCGAGGAAGCTCTGCGGCTTGTCTCGACGCGCCATGACCGCCGGCTTCAATCGCCGGGCGAGAGATGGCGGCGGACGTGCCCGTGGGCGTGCTCGATAGCTGCCGGCAACGTCATGAAAACATGCTGTTCGGCGTCCAGCGCGTCGACCGCACCAACGGCCCGGCGGATCCGAAGCGGACGCTCGGCGACTCCGCAGAGCAGTACCGCGATCCCACGCGACTTCAGCCCGCTGATGATCTCCTCCAGCGCATGGCCGCCACTGGCGTCGATGACGCTGATGCCACCGAGCCGCAGGATCACGACGCGCACATCGGCCACGCTCGTCAGTTCGTCCAGGAAGTGCTGGGCGGCACCGAAGAAGAGCGCTCCGTCGAGTCGATAGACGGCGATGTGCTCCTTCATCAACTGGCGCTCATCGTCGTCGGTCACCTGGTCGTGTGCGCGATCAAGGACCTGATCCTGCTCGGGCTCGACAGTGCTGCTCTTGGCGAGGGCGAGCAACGCCAGCACCGCTGCCACCGCGATGCCGATCTCGACTGCGAGGATCAGGTCGAAGATCACGGTTGCCAATGCCGTCAGGATCATCACGAGCGCATCAGACTTGGTCGAGCGCAGGATCGACTGAGCCGATCGCCGATCGACCATGCGGACGGCTGTGACCATCAGGACCCCTGCCAGCGCTGCCAGCGGAATCACCGCGACCAGGCCGCCGAGGAACAGCACGATGAGCAGGATCAGCACCGAATGGACGATCGCCGATACCCGGGTGCGCGCGCCGGCCCGCACGTTGACGGCCGTGCGGGCGATGGCCCCCGTGGCGGGCATCCCGCCGAAGATGCCACTCGCGACATTTGCCAGGCCCTGGCCGAACAGCTCACGATCCGGGTTGAGCCGCGACGTGTCCGACATCCCGTCGGCCACCCGTGCCGACAGCAGGCTCTCGATAGCGGCCAGAGCCGCGACGGCTAGGGCAGCCGAGAACAGTGCACTCGTCGTTGCGGTGTCGAGTACCGGGATGCTCGGAGCGGGAAGGCCTGCGGGGATCGGACCGATCGTCATGACATCCCAGCCGAGCCACGTGACCAGCAGCGTTGCCACGACCACCGCGACGATCGAAGCGGGGAACGAACGCCGCACGCGGGGCAGCAGCACCATCAGCACGACAACCAGACCGACAAGTGCCAGGGACTGCACGGCGGAGCTCCAGTCGGCAGCCTGCACAGCACGGAAGGCGACGAGCGCGGTGCTTTCGCCCTCCGGCTTGGGAACATCGAGGGCCAGCGGAATCTGCTGGAGGAAGATGATTGTGGCGATGCCGATCGTGAAGCCTTCCACGACGGGCCAGGGAATGAAGTCGACGAGGCGGCCGAGCCCGAGCACTCCCATCGCCATGACCATTCCCCCGGCCATGATGGCGACGGGGATAACGGCCTCGGCGCCGTAACGGGCGACGATCGGCACCAGGACCACGGCCATGGCACCCGTGGGGCCGGAGACCTGCAGGTTCGAGCCCCCGAACACCGCGGCTACCAGGCCGGCCACGATCGCGGTGATCAGACCGGCCGCAGCGCCAACACCCGACGTGACGCCGAACGCAAGCGCGAGCGGGAGCGCGACGACACCGACCGTGATGCCGGCTATCAGGTCGGCTCTCCAGCTTCGGCTCAGCCCGGCGTAGTCGGATCGTTCCGGCAGGATACGTTCCCGCAGGAGGGCGACGACCTGGGAAGTGTTCACGATTCCGAGTTCACGATTCCTGGACGAGCTGGTTCTCGGTGACGAACAGCCGGACCGGCCGCGATCGGCGTCCGGCTCTGGTACAACGTCGAGCGCTCGACGAGCCTGCGCCCGATGGGCTCAACGACCGCCCTGAGTTCCTCCACCGAGATGCCCTGGCCATGCGCGGCACCGGCAGCACGTGAGATGTTCTCATCCATCAGGGTGCCACCGAGGTCATTGACACCGGCCTTGAGTAACTGCTGAGCCCCGTGCACGCCCAGCTTGACCCACGATGCCTGAATGTTGTCGATCTGCCCGTGGTATCCGATCCGGCCGACCGCATGCATCAGGACGGTCTCACGCCAGGTGGGGCCGCGACGGGCTCGGCGCTTCAGGTATATCGGTGAGGCCATGTGCACGAACGGCAGCGGGATGAACTCGGTGAAGCCGAACATGATCGTGACATTGGATCGCAACCCGATCGTGTGGGCGAGCTCGTGGCAGTCGAGCCACTCGCTCGTCGTGATCTTGTCGGGACACAGGACCTCTCGGATCCGGTCGTCGAGGATCTCGGCCGCGGTGCCCGGCAACGAGGCAAGGCCTGCCTCCTTCATCCGCTGTAGGTAGGAGCCGAGCGGCTCGCCCAGCCGACGTGCCCCCTCTGTGACCTCGAGAGCGGTGAAGCCGTGCACGTGCATCTGCGGGACGGCGGCCTTCACGGTGCGGCACACCTCGACGTAGTAGTCGCCATCGAAGTCCGGATGGATGCCGCCTTGAAGACACACCTCCGTGGCGCCGAGTTCGGCTGCCTCC
>JAPLBU010000099.1 GCA_026392575.1 Actinomycetota bacterium
CTGCCCGTTGGCGTCGTCTTTCTCGCCGTGCTGTTCGCGCTGCTGCTCGTGTCGCGAACGGTCGTGATCGTCAAGCAGGCGAGCACGGCTATCGTCGAGCGGCTGGGCCGCTATCAGCGCACGCTCAATCCCGGCCTGAGCATCCTGCTCCCCGTGGTCGATCGGATTCGCGAGCGCGTCGACATGCGCGAGCAGGTGGCATCCTTCCCGCCGCAGCCGGTCATCACCGAGGACAACCTGGTTGTCTCCATCGACACCGTCATCTACTTCCAGGTGACCGAGCCGAAGGCGGCGACCTACGAGATCAACAACTTCCTGCTCGGCATCGAGCAGTTGACCGTGACCACGCTGCGCAATGTCATCGGATCGATGGATCTGGAGGAGGCGCTCACCTCCCGAGATCAGATCAACGGCCAGCTGCGTGGTGTTCTCGACGAGGCCACCGGAAAGTGGGGGATCCGCGTCAATCGCGTTGAGCTGAAGGCCATCGATCCGCCGAAGTCGGTGCAGGAGGCGATGGAGAAGCAACTCAAGGCGGAGCGCGAGCGCCGCGCGGCGATCCTTACCGCCGAGGGGCAGAAGCAGGCAGCGATCCTGACGGCTGAGGGCGCGAAGACGTCGGCGATCCTCAGCGCCGAGGGCGAGGCGCAGGCCGCGGTGCTGCGAGCCGACGGTGAGGCGAAGGCGCGCATCATCGCTGCCGAGGCCGAGGCGTCGGCCGTCAAGACCATCTACGCAGGCCTGCGCTCGGCCGATCCGCAGCCCAACGAACTCGCCCATCGGTATCTGCAGGCCCTGCCCGAGGTGGCGAAGGGCGATGCGAACAAGGTGTGGGTGATCCCGGCCGAGCTCACGGGTGCGCTGACTCGCATCAAGGAGGGTCTCGGGGGCTGAGGGTTTCCCGTACACCCTGTTCAACCAGCAACGCGTCGGTGCTTGCAATGCTCTGTCTAGTCGTGTTACTTAGGTCACATGAGTCTGGGGGGCCAAACTCAGCGCCATTCCGATATTCCGGTCGGGCTCGTACCGACGGGAATGTCCGAAGCGTTGCAGCAGGCCGATGTCGTGTATGTCACGCGTGGACTCGACATTGTCTGGGTGTCCACGTCGGTCACCGAGTACCTCGGCTGGGCGGTCGACGATTTGCTCGGCCAGCCTGCCATGAGCCTGCTGTCACCGGATCAGGATCAGGCGTGGGTCGAAGCCAATCGGCACCGACTGCTAGCCGGACGGGACGTGGTGCAGAAGGTGCTCCTGCGCAGGCGCGACGGGGCGGAACGCTGGTTCTCCGGCGTGGCCCGTGCGCTTCCGGAGTCGGACGCGGGTGTCGCGGGCTTCTTGGTGACGCTGCGGGATATTCACGCGACCGCTCGCGCTCGGCGAAGTGAGCCACTTGACGGCGTCACGGGTCTACTGTCCCGTCGTCTCCTGTTCGACGTTGTCGACGAGGCAGTGCAGCAGCTTGCCGGGCCAGGCGGATTCGGGCTCATCCTGGTCGAGTTCGACAATCTGCGGGCGGTCAACGACTCGGCGGGACTCGCGACGGGGGATGCCGCCCTCTCTGAGTTCGCGAACCGCATCCTCAATCGGCTCCTCCCCGGCGAGGAGGCCGGCCGGGTGTCAGGCAAGGGGTTCGGTATCGCGTGCCCGAGCGTCATGTCGGCCGATGCCCTTCGCTCGCGCGCGGAATCGATCGTTGCCGGCATCTCCTCACCGATCCGGATGGCTGGTCGTCGTGTTGAGCCGATTGTCCTGGCATCTGCGGTCCTGGCAGAGCCGGGTGCCACCTGCCTCACACTCATGAGGGAAGCCGATGTCGCGATCGGTGCGGCGCGGGAGGCAGGCAACCAGTCGGTGACGGTGTTCACAGCCGATCTGGGTGACCGCACGGTGCGACGGTCTGCCCTCGAGGAGGAACTGCGGTTCGCGCTCGAGGCCGAGGAGTTCGGCCTGGTGTACCGCTCCGGTGGCGTCATCCGCGCGAGGGGCTGATCGCGCCGGACGATTTCCTGTTGGTTGCTGAGCAGTCGCAACTCATCCGCCCCCTGGGCCGCACTGTCTTGTCGATGGTGTGCGCGGCACTGGCCGCGCTCCCTGCGCACACCCTGCAGATCGGCGTCAACGTCTCCCCGGTGGAGTTGTCGGATGAGGGCTGGGTCGACGGCGTTCTCGGCATCGTTGACCAGTGGGGCGTCGATCCTTGCTGCCTGGTGTTCGAGCTGACGGAGTCGGCCGTACAGTCGGCGCGCCGCCCGATCCAGGCGGATCTCATGCGGCTGCGCAAGCGAGGTGTGGGCATCTTCCTGTCCAACTTCGGGACCGGAAGCTCGTCGCTCGCGATGCTTCGTGACTTGCCCGTGACCGGCCTCAAGCTGGATGCATCACTTGTCGCGACCGTCGACCGTCCGGGCAGCTTCGGGGCAGCACTGGCGAAGGGCATCATCGAGGTGGTTCGTCCGCTGGGCCTCGCAGGAGTCGCCGAGGGTGTCGAGACGGAGGGGCAGGCCGCGAGCCTCGCGGAGATCGGCTGGGAGTTCGGCCAGGGCTACCTGTTCGCCCACCCGGGCAGCCTCAACTCTGTCTCGCCAGTCCCCGCTCGGCTTCTCGGCGTGCTACCGCGCTGAGACCCGAGTGCGTGTCGACGAATACGCGCACGGACTCAGCATTGAGGCGCGCCGCATCGCGCAACGCCCAGCCGATCGCCTTCGCGATGAAGAACTCCCGATCGCTGGCGAACCGATCGCACATGGCGAACAGCCGGTCCAGGTCGGTCCGGTCCTTGAGCCCGCGCTGGTGCTGGATGGCGGCCCGGATCAGCCAGCGGTCACCGGAGTCGAGCCACGTCCACATGAGGTCCACGAGCTCGGGATGGCGGGCGACGACCGGTGTGATGGCGACGCCCCCGAGGGAGTCGACGGTGTCCCACCAGGGCTTTGTGACAACGAGCTCCTGTGCGGTACCGCCGATGAAGTCGGCCGACAACACCGAGGAATGCCGGGCGATGAGATCGCAGGCGGCGTACTGGTACTCGCGCTCCTGTAGGGACCAGAGCTCCCTGCAGGTGCTTGACAGGCTGGCTTCGGTCAACGGTGCCAAGGGCTTCCATGCAGCACGGAGGGCAGCCCGTCGCGCCGGTGTCATGATTCCGAAGAACGGGGCGATGTCCTTCATGTAGGCGCGCATATGGATTGCGATGACGGGGTCGGCCAACGGGGTCAGCGCGGCCGATGCGGCCTGCACCCACGGGTTCATCGGGAAGCTAGGCCGAGGCCGCTGGCGACCTGTCGCATCTGGTGGTCGAAGTAGGCCTTTCGGCTACGGACGCTGTCGGTGACGACGTTGTGCAGGTGGCCGTACAACTCGAACGAGACTGCTCCGAAGAGCCCGCTCCATGCGGCCATGCCGCGGAGCATCAGGTCGTCGGGCAAGCGCCCGTCGACGAAGGACTGGATCGGCGCGATACTCGCCGCGACCGCCGACGGGACATCGGCTGCTGGGACCGGGGCACCGGATGCGTAGAGGTCGGCGATGATCGTGGTGAGGACGACGGGCACGCGGCTGGCCGGGGCGATGGTGTCCTGCGGCGCTGCGTAGCCGGGTACGGGGGAGCCGTAGATCAGTGCGTACTCGTGCGGGTGTGCCAGGGCCCACGTGCGGACGGCGTGGCAGGTGGCGAGGAACCGACCGAGGAAGTCATCGCGCGCGATCGATGCCTCCGCCTTTTCGACGGCGGCACCGAGGCTGTCGTAGGCATCGACGATGAGCATCGTCAGCAGTGCATCGCGGTTCGGCACGTAGCGATACACGGCGGACGAGACCATGCCCAGGTCGCGCGCCACAGCGCGCAGCGACAGCGCCGCAGCACCGTCCGCGACGAGGTGGGCGCGGGCTGAGTCAAGGATCTCGGTGGTGATCTCGGCGCGGGCCCGCTCACGGGCGGTGCGGGGCGCGTCGGGTGTGGACATGGCCACATCATGCCGCAAGGGGAGAGCAGTGGCAACAGACGAGAGCAGTGCTCTTGACAGCGGCTTCCGCCGGTATTAACGTGAGCACTGCTCACACAACGGAGCACTAGTCGACAAGGAGTCCCATGTCTACCCTGCCTATCGCCCCGATGGAAGGCACCCACCTCGTTGTCGGAGCCGGTGAGGTCGGTACGGCCGTCGCCCTGCTGCTGGCAGAGGCTGGCCGTCCGGTCGTTGTCGTGACGCGCAGCGGCAGCGGCCCCGATCACCCGATGATCCGCCGGGTCGCTGCCGACGCGTCAAGCGCCGAAGCCCTCGTCACCGCCGAGCCGAACGCCGCCGTGATCTACAACTGCGTGAACCCGGTCTACACGCGCTGGGTCGAGGACTGGCCGCCGATGGCCGCTGCCTTCATCACCTATGCCGAGCGCACCGGCGCTGTCCTCGCGACCGTGTCCAACCTGTACGGCTACGGCCCTGTCAACGTGCCGATGACGGAGGCTCTGCCGCTCGCAGCCGCCGGTGCCAAGGCGCAGGTGCGCGTACGAATGTGGGAGGAGGCGAAAGCAGCCAACGCCTCAGGCCGCATCCGTGCGACGGAGGTGCGTGGTTCGGACTACATCTGCCCGGGGCCGCAGAGCATGCTCGGTGATCGCGTGATGCCCCGCATCCTGTCCGGCAAGGGAGTGCAGTTGCTGGGTGACGTCGATCAGCCGCATACCTGGACCGCACCCGTGGACGTCGCTCGAACCCTGATCACCGTCGCGAGCAACGAGCGCGGCTGGGGTCGTGCCTGGCACGTGCCGAGCAACCCGCCGAGATCACAACGCGAGGCCGTGGGTGACCTGTGCTCGGCTGCGGGTGTCGCCTCGGTAAAGGTGTCGAGTGTCCCGTCGATCCTGCTCGCGGTCATGGGCGTGTTCCAGCCGATGCTGAAGGAACTGAAGGAGACCGATTACCAGCGCGAGCGTTCATACGTGCTCGACGACTCGGCGGTCCGGATGGCCTTCGGCATCGAGCCGACCCCGTGGTCGGACCTGCTCGCGGGGATGGTGGGGCACTACCGTGCCGGAGGGGCAAAGGCCACATAAGGTACGCGCATGACGAACGACGCAGCAGTCCACGCCGAGGGGCTGGTCAAGCACTTCGGCGATGTCCGGGCCCTCGACGGCATCGACCTCACGGTCGAACGCGGGCAGGTGGTCGGCCTTCTCGGACCCAACGGTGCGGGCAAGACGACAACCGTGCGCATCCTCGCGACCCTGCTGCAGCCGACCGCGGGGGTCGCGTACGTCGCGGGCCACGATGTGGTCAAGGAGCCCGACGCGGTCCGGCATGCGATCGGGCTGACCGGACAGTACGCAGCAGTCGACGAGTACCTCACCGGCCGCGAGAACCTGCGGATGTTCGGCGATCTGTACCACTTGTCACCTCGGTACGTGAAGGAGCGCACGGCCGAACTGCTTGAGTGGTTCGACCTCTCAGAGGCGGCCGATCGGCCGGCGAAGACCTATTCCGGTGGCATGCGTCGCCGACTCGATCTGGCGGCGAGCCTGATCGCCAAGCCGTCGATCCTGTTCCTTGATGAGCCGACGACGGGCCTGGACCCACGGTCGCGCCTCGGAATGTGGGGCGTCATCCAGGCTCTCGTCGACGAGGGCACCACGGTGCTGCTGACGACGCAGTACCTGGAGGAGGCCGACCAGCTCGCGCAGGACATCGTGGTGATCGACCACGGCCGAGTCATCGCGCACGGCACCGCCGACGTCCTGAAGGACCAGATCGGCGGCGACCGGATCGAGGTCGCCGTCACGGATGCCGCGCGCGTCGGCAGGGCGGTCGAACTGCTGCGCCCGGTCGGAACCGGCGAAGCGATCGTCGACGAGGCGCGAATCCTCATGCCGGTGTCGGGAGGCTCAACTGTTCTGGTCGACGCGGTGCGCGTGCTCGACAGTGAGGGCATCGAGGTGTCCGACATCGTCCTACGCAGGCCCACGCTCGATGACGTGTTCCTCTCCCTCACCGGCCACGTGGCCGAGGAGGAGGCCCCAGCGGTTCCGAAGGCCCGCGGCCGTGGACGCAAGGAGAAGAAGGCATGACGACCCTGTCCATCGGCAAGCCGCAGATGCGCACGCGCCCGCTGTGGGGCTGGACCCTGAACGACGGTCTGGTCGTCGCTCGTCGCAACCTGATCCAGACCGTTCGCGTTCCCGAGCTGCTCTTCTTCTCGCTCGTTCAGCCGGTGATCTTCGTCCTGCTCTTCGCATACGTGTTCGGTGGTGCGATCCCGATTCCCGGTGACGACGGAGCCGACGCCTACCGGCAGTACCTGATGCCCGGCATCTTCGGGCAGACCGTCGCGTTCGCAGCGGCATCGAGCACGGTCGGCCTCGCGGAGGACCTGCACGAGGGCATCATCGATCGCTTCCGTGCGCTGCCGATGTCGCCGCCGGCCGTGCTGCTGGGCCGAACGTTCGCGGATGCCACACGGCAGATCCTCGTTCTCGTCGTGCTGAGCATCACCGGCTACATCGTCGGCTGGCGGATCGACAACGGAATCCTCAATGCCATGTGGGCATACGCGCTGCTGCTGCTGTTTGCGTACACGGTTGCGTGGATCGGTGCCTGGGTCGGGCTCTACATGCCCAATCCGGAGACGGCCAACACGGC
>JAPLBU010000165.1:0-20090 GCA_026392575.1 Actinomycetota bacterium
ACTCGCTTCGCGACGACGACCTGCCAGGCGTCCCGGGGGAGCCGGACCACTCGTGGCTCGGGCTCATGAAGTACGACTTCTCGACGATGATCCGAGGCCTGGGTGGCAACCCGACGGCCATTGATGCGATCGACGTGTCCAGCACCGTTCCCGACCGTGCGACCTACCCGCAGTGATGGGGGACTCATGACCGGAACCGGCATCGGTCCGGAACTCATCCGGATTGATGGCGCATCGGCGAGTTACGGACACCACCGGGTCCTGACCGATGTGTCCTTCCATGTCCACGAGGACCAGTTCACAGGCATCGTCGGACCTTCGGGGGCAGGCAAGACGACGCTCCTGCGTCTGCTTCTCGGCACGCTGGCGCCGACGGCGGGAGATGTGTCGCGGCGTCCGGATCTTCGCGTCTCCTACGTGCCGCAGCTTGAGACCGTCAACTGGAACTTCCCCGTCACCGTCATGGAATGCGTCCTGATGTCGCGAACGCGTGGTCGTCGTCTCCCGTGGGCGAGTAGGCAGGAGAAGGCCGACGTTCACGGGGTTCTCGACCGACTCGGTATCGGGGGCCTTGCCGAACGTCACATCCGGCAACTGTCGGGGGGCCAGCAGCAGCGGATGTTCCTGGCTCGGGCCCTGCTGCGCCAGCCGCAGCTACTGCTCATGGACGAACCCACGAGCGGGGTCGACGTCTCCACGCGACACGACATCCTGCACCTGCTGGGCGACCTGCACGAGGACGGTGTTGCCATCGTGCTGACGACCCATGACCTCAACGGCATGGCGGCACATCTACCGCACCTGGTGTGCGTCAACCATCGCATCGTGGCCGACGGCACGCCGGCCGAAGTCATCACGCCCGCCGTGCTGGAGCAGACATTCGGCGCCCGCATGGAGGTTCTCGAGCATCTGGGGATGCGCGTCGTGGTCGACGAGGCGCCGTCGAACTACATGGCGGGAGGGGGCTGACATGGAGACTCTCCTCGAGCCGCTGTCATACGCGTTCTTCCAGAAGGGCCTGATCGTCGCGGCCCTATCGGGTGCGCTACTCGGCCTCATCGGTGTCTACATCGTCCTGCGCGGCATGAGTTACATCGGACACGGACTCTCCCATTCGATCTTCGGCGGTTTCGCCGCAGCGCAGTTGTTCGCCGCGCAGTTCTACGCACTCGCCGCGGGGCTGTGGGGAATCGCCTCCGCATTGGCGATCACCGTCGTCGTGAAGAAGAGCCGGGTCGGAGCCGACGCGGCCATCGGAGTCATCACCATCGCCTCCTTCGCACTCGGCGTTGCCCTCTTCGCCAAGTTCGGAAGCAGCGGGCCATCATTTGAGAACGCGCTCTTCGGCAGCATCCTCGGCATCAGCGTCGGCCAGATCGTCGGACTCGTCGCGGTTTCGGTGCTGACCGCGGCCTTCGTCTTCCTGCGCTACCGCGCCCTGCTGTTCAGCACCTTCGATCCGGAGGTGGCCGCCGTGTCCGGTGTGCGGGTCAACCGCATCGAGGCAGCGCTCATGATCGTCCTATCCCTGGCCATCCTGGCGACACTGACGGTGATCGGCGTGACCCTGGTGGCCGCCATGCTGGTGATCCCGGCGGTCATCGCCCGGATGCTCACCGACTCCTTCGGGCGGATGCTGGCGTACAGCACCGCCATCGGTCTGGCCAGCGGGTTCGTGGGCATGTACCTGAGCTACTACGCGGGGGTGCCCTCCGGAACCATGATCGTTCTCGTGGGAGCGACCGCCTTCGTGATCGTCCTGGCCATCACGGGCGGACGGGGTCTGCGGCGCTCAGCGGGTCTCGACAGCCACTCCGAGGACCTGCTCGCGGAGCCGGCGGCGTAGTCTTGGGCCCCATGTCGGACGTAACGCCCAGCAGCGCACCCGCCCCGGCCCTGTCGATCGTGGAACTGCAGGCCGAAGTAGCGGCTGCGCGCGAGGAACTTGTGGCATCCATCTCGACCCTGAAGGCGCAGACGGCGCCCAAGGCCCTGCTCCAGCGCGGTGGTCGATCCATCACCGGCTGGTTCACCGATGAGTTCGGTGGAGTGCGGCCAGAGCGGGTGGCGATCGCGGGTGCCGTGGTCGTGGGGATCGTCGCCTTGAGACTCATCACCCGCCGACGCTGAAGGCGATGAAACCGTGACCGCGCTCGACCACAAAGACGTGGTTGCCATGGACGAGTCGCCTGACACGACCCCGAACGAAGATGGCTCCGTGCCCATCAAGCTCCTGCATGACCGCGTACTTGTTCGCGAGGACAACGGCGGACGTGAACGAAAGTCCATGGGTGGCATCGTCATCCCGGTGACGGCGCAGGTCGGCCGCCGGCTGTCGTGGGCGAAGGTCGTGGCGATCGGGCCTAATGTCCGCAGCCTCGAACTCGGTGATCGCGTCCTGTTCGAGCCGGAGGAGCGCGGGATCGTCGAACTCCAGGGCATCGACTACATCCTGCTGCGGGAGCGCGATGTGCATGCGGTCGCTGCATCGAGGCACAGCACGGCGGGCACGGGGCTGTACCTCTAGGGGTGGTTGGCCCCAGGCACCCGGCATGTGGTTACATCTGCTCCACAACTGAATACCTCATCCAGAGGGGCAGAGGGATACGGCCCGTTGAAGCCCCGGCAACCTATTCGGTGAATCTCGTTCGCGAGGCCACCCGGACGTGGTGCCAACTCCGACCTGTTAACCAGGGCAGATGAGAAGAGAGGCCTCGTCATGACTGATCAGATTGACACTCCCGCCCCGTCGCTCGGTGCCGCCTATGCACTGAAGTGCCGCGAGTGCGGGGCCACCACGGACCTCGATGCCAGCTACGCGTGCATGGAGTGCTTCGGTCCGCTCGAGGTCGCCTACACGACGAGGGCGATCACGCGCGAGCAGATCGAGGCCGGCCCCGGTTCGATGTGGCGCTACGAGGCGCTGCTACCGGTCGAGCCGGGTGCGAGTTCGCGGCCGGGCCTCCAGCCAGGTCTCACGCGACTCGTGCGCGCTGACAACCTGGCGGCCGCGCTGGGCGCTCGCGCCGTCTGGGTGAAGGACGACTCCGGCAACCCCACCCACTCGTTCAAGGACCGCGTGGTCGCGGTCGCGCTGGAGAACGGCCGACGCCTTGGCTACCAGACGATTGCCTGCGCATCGACCGGCAACCTGGCGAATGCGGTGGCGGCAGCGGCGGCACGTGCCGGCCTGGCCTCGGTCGTGTTCGTACCGTCGAATCTCGAGGCCGGGAAGATCATCACCACGGCCGTATACGACGGGACGCTTGTCGCGATCGACGGCAATTACGACGACGTCAACCGGCTGTGCTCGGAGATCGCGTCGAACCGCGACTGGGGCTTCGTCAACGTCAACCTGCGCCCGTACTACGCCGAGGGCAGCAAGACCGTCGGGTACGAGATCGCCGAGCAGCTCGGCTGGCGCCTGCCCGATGCCGTCGTGTCGCCGGTCGCGTCCGGTTCACTGCTCACCAAGGTCGACAAGGCCTTCCGTGAGTTCGTCGAGCTCGGACTCGTCGCATCGCACGACTATCAGGTGTTCGGAGCCCAGGCGACCGGCTGCTCGCCGGTGTCGAGGGCTTTCCAGGACGGTCATGACGTGATCCGGCCGGTCAAACCCGACACCATCGCGAAGTCGCTGGCGATCGGCAACCCGGCCGACGGGCCGTATGCGCTGGACGCCGTCCGCCGGACCGGTGGAGCGATTGCCGACGTGTCCGATGAGGAGATCGTCGAGGGCATCAAGCTCCTGGCCCGCACGGAGGGGATCTTCGCCGAGACCGCGGGCGGCGTCGTCGTGGCGACCTACCGCAAGCTGCTCGCGCAAGGCCTCATCGATCCGCAGGCCGAAGTGGTCCTGCTCAACACTGGCGACGGACTCAAGACTCTGGATGCCGTCGCTCCCACGTCCCAGCCCACCTTCACCATCTCGGCGTCGTACGACGACTTCGAGGCCAACTACTCAGGAGCAACCGCATGAGCATCTCCGTCAAGGTTCCGACCATCCTTCGCACCTACACGGGCGGGACGGCCGACGTCACCGTCAATGGCGCCACCTTGGCTGACGCGCTGGCCGATCTCGATGCGCAGTTCCCCGGTATCCGGGCCCGAGTCCTCGATGATGACGGTCGCCTGCGCCGCTTCGTCAATGTCTACGTCAACGACGACGACGTGCGGTTCCTGGAGGACCTGCAGACGCCGACTCCGGATGGCACCAGCATCTCGATCATCCCCGCGGTCGCCGGCGGCTGACTCCATAGCGCAGCGTCACACTCTTCGTCGGGTGTGACGCTGCGCTATGGAGTCAGCGGGTCTGGCGGCGCAGAGCGAGGGCCGAAAGGTCATGACAGGTAGGGCGATGGAGCTGTGGTGCGCCGCGAGGGACTTGAACCCCCAACCCGCTGATTAAGAGTCAGCTGCTCTGCCAGTTGAGCTAGCGGCGCGCGAGGAGAAAGGCTACCACTGCCCATCGGACGCGAGTGCCCGGCCCTCGGCGATGGGCCCGATGCGTCAGCGTGCGTGGTGTCGGTAGCCGCGTGACGTCTGAACGCCGCGAATATCGTCTTCGGGGACGCGGTACTTCACGGCCGACCAGGCAAGGAGGCTCTCGTACGCATTCGCCTCTTGCATGGCCGTCAGCGCAGCCCAGTCGCGTGCATTCGCACTTCGCTGGGCGCGCACCACTGCGTGGCGCCACGCCTGCTCATGCGCGTACGCGAGCACCGAACCGTTGGTGTTGGAGGGTTGGTCTGACTGCCCAACGCCGTGATCGAGCGGGCGCGTCCGGCCCTCCTGGACGAAGGAGTCGATGTAGTGCTTGTACCAGTACTCGATCTGGCGAACGGCGACTTTCGCGTCGCCATCTGAGTCCGGGGACCCGGAGTCACCACGAGTGGGCACAGTCACATGCGTAAGTCTGTCGCGTCTGGGGGCGGTTGTCTGCTTGCGCCGCGCACTTGCGCCGGGCTTGGGTTTAGCATCGCAACCATGGCATCACCTGTGAGGGTCGGCATTGCGGGCGTGGGCAGGATCGGCCGCATGCACGCCTCGATTCTTGCGCGGCAGATTCCGCGAGCATCGGTCGTAGCCGTGGCGGATGCATTCGAGGACACGGCGGCCTCGGTTGCTGCCGAGTTGCAGGTAGCCGCAATGTCCGTCGACGAGCTGCTCGCATCGCCGCAGATAGATGCGATAGCCATCTGCACGCCCAGCCCGACTCATGTCGAGTTGATCATCCGTGCCGCTGAAGTGGGTAAGGCGGTCTTCTGTGAGAAGCCGCTCAGCACTGACATTGGCGAGGTCGATCGCGCCCTGGCCGCGGTGGAGCGATCCGGAACGCCGTTCATGGTCGGCTTCAACCGTCGCTTCGATCCCGGTCATCGATCTGTCCAGCGTGCTGTCCAGTCCGGGGCCGTTGGCGATGTGCAGTTGGCCCGCATCACGAGCCGCGACCCGGCCCTTCCGCCCCCCGGATACGTGGAAGGCAGCGGCGGCATCTTCGTCGACATGACGATCCACGATTTCGACATGGCTCGCTTCGTCGTTGGGTCACCCGTCGTGGCGGTCTTCGCCACGGGGGCCGTCCTCATCGACCCGGCCATCGGAGCAGCGGGTGACATCGATACGGCGGTTGTTGTCCTGACGCATGCGAATGGGGCCATCACCACGATCGACAACAGTCGCCAGGCGGTCTACGGCTATGACCAGCGTGTCGAGGTGATGGGCAGCAAGGGCATGGCGACATCGGACAACGTCGCCAAGGACAACGGCCGGCTGTTCACGGCTGACGGCGCGCGCGGAGCGAATCTCCAGCACTTCTTCCTTGAGCGCTATCGCGAGTCGTTTGTGAACGAATGGGAGGCCTTCATCGACTACGTCGCTGATGGTGGCCCGTCGCCGGTGCCCGGATCAGCCGGGCGTGCTCCGGTCGTTATCGGTCAGGCCGCTTGGCAGTCCGTGCGGGAGGGCCGGACGATCACGGTCGAGCAGGGCTGAATCAGACGGCCGTGACGGCGGTCGCCGCCGCCGTGATGGCGCGCCCGAGCACGACCTGACCGGCTGGGTTCGGGTGGAACGAGGCCGACGTGAATCCGCTCAGCCCGGTGAACGGGAAGACCCACGCGTCAGTACCCGCGCAGACCCCATGACCACCCGGGGTATCCCCGGATGCCGACCATGTTCCGCTGACGGGACTCCAGCCGGGGATGCGCGCGCTGGCGGCGATCTGCTGGTTCAGGGAACCACTCGCGACGGATAGGGCCACCGTGCCGCCGCGGGCGAGGGGGTAGGCGTAGTTGGCGGGCGGAGCGGGGTTGAGGATCGTCTCGCGCGCCCACGCGAAGTCGCGCTGCGGGATTGTCAGGTACGAGCACGGCTGGCCGTCGGATGCGCGCGTGATGTCCGGGTACAGCGTGGGCAGCACGCGTGCGGTCGGCGAGAGAGCCAGGCCCGGAACGGTGCGCCCATCGGGCAGCGTGCACGAGGCGGTGCCGATACAGGCAGCGATCCGGTCGAGGCTGCCGGCGAGCGCGGCGGTCTGGCCCTGGACGCCATCCTGGACGGTGCCGTACCCCGAGAGAGGGCCCGAGGTGGCGTGCACGGTCGGGCAGTTGGTGCTGAGGGCGCACGTCGTCAGCACGGTAGTGAAGCCGACATCGTTGCCGCCGATCGACAGCAGGACGAGGTCGGCGGCCCGGCCGCCGAGGATCGCCGTCGCCTGCTCGAGTTGGCTGGCCGACTGCTGGGCACCCGCCTGAGCACCGAGGATGCCGCTGTTGACGGTGGCACCCGAGCAGGCGACGAACACCAGGGTCACGGAGGTGCTGGCAGAAGCCTGTTCAAGCGCCAGCGCGGCCTGCGCGGGAGCCGCGCGGGTGCTGCGCCGACATGAGTTGTCGTCCCAGTAGGGCGTGAAGGTTCCGCCTTGCTCCATCCACGCCAGCACATTTCGCGGATTCCCTTCGCCGGACGCGTATGAGTCACCGAGAGCGACGACGAGGAGGTTCGAAACGGTAGCGGGGATGGCGACCCGGCTGCGGCGACCCTGTCCTGCGACCTCAAGAGTCAGTTGGTAGTCCGCCTCGGGCAGGAAGACGGTCTGTCGGCACGCCTTCGGGTTGAGCGGCTTCCACGGTGCTCGAGACACTACGGAGCCCGCCGTCCTGACCGTCCAGCGGAACCTGTCGCCGAGCGACTTGCACGCATTGAGGCTGACGGGGAAGCCGCGGTCGGACAGGTACCAGGACGTGGTGCCTCCGATGAGGCGCTCGTTGGGCTGGGCGATCCGGTTGCCCACACCCACGAACGTGGCAGATGGCTGGAGTGAGAGGGCACCCCGGCGCGGTACGCCACCGTCGCCGTCGATGAAACCGTCGCCGTCGGCGTCCTTCGCCTGCGGGACCATCGACCACGCGCCCACGGCGCGGATGGAGCCTGCGGCGTCAGCGCTCTGTGCTGCGACGAGGGGCAGCGCGGCTATGGCCACGAAGGCGATGAAGGCCACGAGTCTGCGCACTCGGCCAGAGTACGTGGGCCTACTGTGGAATCCTCGTGCAGGGAGAGGGATGTGATGGTCAAGGCACCGGACAGTCGCGCCAGCATCCTCGCCGTCTGTCTCATCGTCATCGTCATCGTGGCCGTGCAACTCGTGCTGCCGGATTCGGTGACGATCGGACCGCAGTGGCTCGTGCCGATGCTCGAACTGACCGGGATTCCGATCGTCCTTGTGCTCAGTCGGACCGACGGCGCCAACACCCCTCGAGTGCGCTGGGTGATGAACGGCTACCTGGGTCTGCTGGTCGCAGCGTGCGTGATGAACGCACTCTTCCTGCTGGTCTCGATGCTCAAGGGCGACGACACTGACGGTGTCTACCTGCTGCTCGCCGGATTCGGTGTACTCGCGATCAACGTACTGAGCTTTGGTCTCGTGTACTGGTGGATCGACGGTGGGGGACCGGCCGTCCGTCTGTCGGGGCATGTCGGCAATCCCGACTTCCTCTTCCCGCAGCAGGCATCACCGACCACGTGGCGTCCGGGGCTGATCGATTACCTGTTCACCGCGTACACGAACATCATCGCCTTCAGCCCAACCGACACCATGCCGCTCACGCACCGGGTGAAGATCCTGTTCACGGTGCAGTCATCGACGGCACTGCTCACCATCGTCATCACCCTGAGCCGAGCCATCAACCTGATCCCGGGCGCCAATGGGCCGGGGTAGACCCTCGAGCTAGGGCGTCAGGCGGACGGGAGTCTCCGTCAGAACGATCGGCCCGGTGATGGGGATGCACTCGTTGCTCGGTGAGCAGACCTGCACGATCGATGGGGCCCCGTCCCGATCAAGCGGGCAGACGGTCACGGATCCGTCGTCGGTGCAGCCGGTGGTGGTGGCCCCGACTGCCCACTGATCGACGATGCGCAGTCCTTGGACTGCTCCCGAGTCGTTCGTCAACTGCATTCCGAGGAGTGGGTAGGGCTTGGGTGTCCAGATGTACCAGTAGGTGCGGGCGATGCCTAGGGCGAGCGAGTCGAAGGCGGTCTGCACGACCCAGTCGCGGGCGGTGGCACCGGTGATGGCCAGGTGCGGATTGGCTGGCCCTGGTCCGGCGAGACCGTAGTTCAACTCGGTGTCCCAGACGGGCAGGTCGGGGGCACTTGCTGCGGCTAGCGCATCTGTGACCTGGCCGATGAAGGCGGCTCGCTCATCGGTCGTGCCCTTGCTCGCTGGGTACATGTGCGCAGCGAAAACGTCGATGGGCCAGTCCACAGCGGCAAGCGCGGCCAGGTAGCGGGTGAAGAAGCGGTCGAAGGCTCCCGGCAGGCGCACGGTGGTGCTTGCAGCGACGACGGTCGCCTTCGGATCGACGGAATGGATGATGTCGGCGGCACGTTTCGTCAGATCGGCCATCTGCTCGGGGCTGCCGTTCCAGAACATCGCGAGGCTCGCCTCGTTCCACACCTGGTACGACGTGATCCGGCCCTTGTAGCGAGTCACGACGGCACGGACGAAGGCATCCCATGCCGCGACGTCCTTGGGTGCTGAGGCGGCGCCGGGGACGGGGTAGTCGCCGGGCTTGATGCGCTTGGCATTCCAGGTCGGTGTCGAGCCCAGGACGAGCAGGATGTCCTTGACCTTGTGGGACTCGGCGTTCTTCACGGAGTTGTCCAGCAGTGTCCAGTTGTACTGGCCCTTGACCGACTCGACCTGCGACCAGGCGGTACCGGCATCCCACAGGCGCAGGGACCGGAATGGGACATTGCCATCCGGCCACGCGCCGTCTTGGACACCGGCGACGTGCATTCCGGTGATGGTGCCGGGGATGCGGACGGCCGGACCGACAGCCGCCGTGGGCGATGGCGAGGGGGACGGCGAGGCGGACGCGGTCGCCGCTGCGGTGGGGCTGATGGCTGGTGACGGACTGGTTGACGGCTGCGCTGACGGAGTCGCGCTGCAGCCGGCGAGGAGGACGGCCAGCGAGAGGGCGGGGACGAGGGCGAGAGGGGGGCGGCGCACATGCGCAGCCTACGTCGGGCCTGTCAGCTCAGGCTGAGGCCGCCGGCCAGCCCAGCAGATTGGCGACCTGCGCCGGCAGTGTCATCGGGTCGAATGGCTTCCTGAGCACGCCGGCGACGGGAAGGGATCGCAGGCGGTCGACATCGGCTTCCACGACACCGGCGGTGAGGAAGATGACGGGGACGCCGTGCGTCCGTGATCCGGCGCGGATCTCGGCGAGTGTGGCGGGCCCGTCCATCCCGGGCATCATCACGTCCAGCACCACTGCATCGGGAAGTTCATCCGCCAGCGCGGCGAGACAGCCCATTCCGGAATCGACGGCTCGGACCTCGTGTCCTCCGACGCGGGTGAGGCTCATATGCCGTCTCCCTCCGCTTCGGGGGGTGCAGCGCAGGGCAGCACCACGGTGAACGTGCTGCCGACCCCCATCGAGCTCTCGACGATGATGCGTCCGGCACTCCGTGTGACGATCTCCTGCGCGATCGCCAGGCCGAGGCCGGTGCCCCCCTCGCGTCGCGAGTCGCCCGACTCCACCTGGCCGAACCGGTCGAATACCGAGTCGAGCTGATCCGCCGGGATGCCGCGTCCACGATCGGCGACGCTGATCCGTATCTCGTTCTCGAGGTGAGTCGCTGACACCGTCACCGTTGTTCCGGCGGTGCTGAACTTGATCGCATTTCCGCGGAGGTTCGTGAGCACCTGCACCAGGCGGTTCGGATCGACGTGGACCGTGAGGTCAGCATCGGTATCAGCCTCGTCCAGGGCCAGCGTGACGTCCGCGGCCGTGGCGGCTCCGGTCATGCTCGCGACGGCCTGCTGGGCCAACGAGACCGCGCTGACATCTGCAGGGACCAGGGGCATCCGACCGGCATCGAGCCGCTCCAGATCGAGGATGTCGTTGACAAGTTGTCCAAGTCGTTCGCTGTTGTTGACGGCCATCGTCATGAGCTCCTGCTGGTCCTCGTTCAATGGTCCGAGGATTCCGGAGCTGAGCATCTGCAGGCTGCCCTTGATGGAGGTGAGCGGTGTCCGGAGCTCGTGGCTCACCACGGAGATGAACTGGCGTTTCAGCTCTTGGACGGCCTCCCGTTCGGACACATCACGGAAGGACATCACCGCACCCATGACGGCACCGTCGACGATGAGCGGTGAGGTGATCATCTCGACGGGGAAGGTGGTGCCGTCGCGCCGGACGTAGACCTGGTCCGGGATCAGCGCGGCCTCACCGTTGACGACGAACTCGCGCATGGGGCACTCGTGCCAGGGGAAGGGCGTGCCGTCAGGGTGCTCATGATGGGCAATGTCATGGAAGCGACGCCCGATGAGGTCGGCCTCCCGGCATCTCAACAGGCGCCGAGCGGACAGGTTGACGAACAGGACGAAGCCCTGTCGGTCGAGGCCGACGATGCCGTCGCCCGTTGAGTCCAGGACAAGCTCGGTCACCTGCCGCTGTCGGTCGACGGTGGTGACGAGGATCTTGATGCGCCACACCGCGAGGATGATCACGATGATGGCGGCAAGCGCCAGGAGGAGGGTGAGTCGATCCGCGATGCCCCACAGCCGGATGGCCACCAGGGTCGGCACGGCCAGCACTCCGATGGCAAGTGCGGCCAGGCGGGGGGTGCTGGCCCGAGGCTCGTTGCGCTGTTTCGGGGTGGCAATCGTCTCTGCGCTCGGAGTCGTCGCCGCAGCGACCAGCAGGACCAATGCCGCCAGACGCAGGGCATCGAGCCATGCGGCGGCGGTCGATGCGGACGCGGAGATCTCTGCATCGCGAACGAGGTTTGCGGCGAGGGTGAGGGCGAACGAGAGGACCAGAAGGAGCAGCGCTGGCTGAGGTCGACCCTCGCCGACGATCAGCCAGATCAGGCAGCTGATGACCGCCAGGTCAAGGAGGGTGTAGGCCACGGCGACCGTGAGCGCCCAGCCGTCCATCCCCGTGGCTGTCGTGAGCGGGACGACGAGGAAAAGCCCGATGACCGATGCGGCGGCTACTGAAAGGATCGATGAGTCGATCCACGCGTCGCGGTCACGACCTGGATTGAGGCGGTAGATCAGGCTGCCGAGCGCGACGAACGCGGGCAGGTAAGCGATGAGGAAGAGGGCATCGTCGGAGTCGGGGAACGGCGTCTGGTCGCCGAAGGCCTCCCGCTGGCCATCGTGGACCGCCTGACCGGCGAGCGTGAGCACCTGGAAGGCCAGCAGCAGCCACCAGACGCTGCGCACACCGCGGGGCATCGACAGGGCAGCGCCGAGCAGAATAACGACGGCGAGCAGGGACGCGATGAGGAATGTCAGGTCCCATGCGGGAGAGTTGTAGGGCAGGACGAGCAGGGCGGCCACAGCGAGCGTTCCCAGGCCCAGCCCGGGTAGCCACCAACGGGAGCGAGCGGCGGTGCGCCCGTCGTGGCGGTCGGACTGACGGCGGTTGACCTCAGGGCTGCGCCCGAACGGCCAGATACGCTTCATCACCGGCCCCATCCGTCGATCGCTGTCCCCGCCGTCGCATGGTACCGACCCGTGGTCCTCCTGCCTGCTCGCTTCAATGTCGGAGCGTCGCTCCGTCCAGCGGGGGCTAGGGTGCCGCTGAGACGCATACACGCGGGAGGGTTGATCAATTGCTCCTCCTCGCGCCTTCCTGGGATGACGCACGCTGGGCCGCGCATGCGGCGGGTCGAGCACTGCCGGCAGAGCTATTCGCCGTGAGTCGCGGCGATCGCCGCGTGCTTGCTGACGACCTCCGGGGACGCACCCCGCTCCCACCTCGCGATGCATCCGCGATGGACGGATGGGCGGTCCGCGGTCCAGGTCCCTGGCTCGTCGTCGATGACGTGCGCGCCGGGCACGAGCGGGTGGCGGCGCTGGAGCCGGGTCAGGCGGTCACGATCGCGACCGGTGCGGTTCTCCCGCCCCAGACATCGGGGGTGCTCAGGTCGGAGCGCGGGCCGGTGGACGGCGTTGGGCTGCTCCACGGCGAGACCGACGACGGTACCGATATCCGCCCGGCCGGCGAGGAGGCCGCCCTCGGCGAATTGCTCATCCCGGCAGGCACCCTGCTCACTCCGGCGCACCTCGGGCTCGCGGCTGCTGGCGGGCATGACCAGATCGCAGTCGTGCGGAGGCCGCGTGCGAGGTTCCTGGTGTTCGGCGACGAACTGCTGCGTTCGGGTCATGCTCGCGACGGGAAGATCCGCGACAGTCTCGGGGCGCAGGTGCCGGCGTGGCTCGAGCGGATGGGCTTCGAGGTCATCGGTGTCGACTGGGTGGCCGACACCCGCGAGGCGCATGTGCAGGCGATGGCGAGTTGCATAGACGCGGATGTCGTCGTCACGTCTGGGGGCACGGCGGCCGGGCCGGTCGACTTCCTGCGCGTCGCACTGGCTGACACCGGGGGTGAACTGCTTGTCGACACGGTCGACGTGCGGCCGGGCTCACCGATGGTTCTGGGCCAGTGGCCCGACCGACGCTGGCTGGTCGGCCTGCCAGGCAATCCGCAGGCGGCCATCGTTGCGCTCATGACCTTGGGACTGCCGCTCCTCGATGCGTTGCACAGCCGCCCGCTCACCGACCTCGACACCCGCACCCTGTCGGCACGAGTCATGTCGCGTGGAGGCCGGACGAGGCTGGTCCCCTGCATGGACAGGGCCGGCGTGGCATCGCCTGCCGACTTCATCGGCTCCGGGATGCTGCGCGGCCTCGCGGCCAGCAGCGGATTCGCCATCGTGTCGGGCGGTCAGGGAGAGATCGGCGGCGTCGTGCGCTGGCTGCCGCTGCCCTGATCGCGCGGGTCTACTCGGCCGCGGGCCATCCCTCAGCGAGTGACTCGATCCGGCGCCGCGCATCCTCCAGATCGGCACCGCCCGCGACAGCGATCCCGAGCAGGTATGTCGTGATGGGCGCGGCAGGGCGCTCGATGGTGTGTGCGGCGATGCGGGCGACATCGAGGATTCCATCGATGTCGACGGACGCATCGAGGCCGAATTCGGCTCGGATGGCGGCGATCCACTGGTCCATCGCAACTACTCCTCTGTGTTCGTCACTCGACTGGCGATCACGGTACTGCCGGAGGCTCCCGCTGTGCGCGCGTCAGGTCATTCGGAGTGTCGATGTCGGCAAGCAAGGCGGATTGCATCTCGTCTAGCTGCCACTCGTCTGCGGAGGCACGTGAGACGAGGTCGCGGACGGAACGCCCGTGCGGATCGCCGAGTCCGTCGAGTGCATGCCGCAGTGCATCAGCGCTCCAGGCGCAGCACAGCACCTGTCGGCGTCCGTCAGCGCTGACGGGGATGAGCACGTCGGTCGGTGCCATCACGAATCGCTCGGCCAAGGCCGTGATGATCGGCCCGGACCACGGCATGTCGGTGGCCACGATGATCACGTTCGGTGTCTTCACGGAGTGCATCGCTGCAGCGATGCCGGCGACGGGTCCGCCTCCCGCGGGTGTCTCCGGTCGGAACGTGACGGGTCGTGGGACGGGTCGATCCGGCCCGGCGACGATCACCGGCATGTCGTCAGGCAACGAGGCGAGCAGTCGCTCGAGGGCTGGGGTGCCGTCGATAGGCAGTGCCGCCTTGTCTGCCCCGCCCAGTCGTTGACCGGTGCCGCCGGCAAGGACGATGACGGACCAGGTTGGCGACGGGTTCACGAGTGCAGCCTGCCGCCCACGTCGCGACTGCGCCATACCCGGGGCGTCAACAGCGTGCCGTTCTTCGGTGCCTTCAATCAGCCGAGCGTGTCATGCACCGCGTTGCCGTCCAGCAACGTTAGTTCCGAAACGGTCTTCTCGATCTCATACGGGTCGATGGTCAGAACATCCTGGCTCAGTACCGCGATGTCCGCCCTGCTCCCAACCTCGATCGTGCCGATGCCCTTGAACGGCAGTGCCTTCGCCGCGTTCACCGTGTACATGTCCAAAGCCTGCTGCGCAGTGATCGCCTCGTCGGCGCCGAGCGGCTCGGCATCCTTCGCATTGCGTCGCGTCACTAGTCGCTGGATCGCCTCAAACGGGTTGAAGGTGCTCACGTTCCAGTCGCTACCGCCGATGACGAGGGCCCCGGTGTCGTAGATCGACTTGACCGGATAGACGTGGGTGTAGCGCTCCGGTCCCATGTAGGGCTCCAGCGCCTCGACCGTGTAGGACTCCCGCAATACCCAGTCACCCTGGAAGTCGGCAATCACGTTGTTGGCCTTGAACCTGCCGAAGTCCTCGGGTTCGATGACCTGTGCGTGGACGATCTGATGCGGGAGTCCGGTGTCAGCATTCTGCTGGCGCGCGAATTCGAATGCATCGAGGGCCGTGGAGACGCCTCGGTCGCCGATCGCGTGAACGTGAACGCTGATCCCTGCCTTGGCGCCTTCATGGCTGCAGTCCAGGTCGGTGCCTCGATCACGCCATCCGCGAATACCTTTGCCTGATCCAAGACAAGTCGGTCTGGCTGGCCGGGGTGCTTAGCCGCGAAGTCCTGCCACGCGGCAACCAGCGCCTTCGGTGACTTCGACATGTCGTCCAGGTAGAAGGACTCGGCGACACGGACGTTGAGACCGTCGGCCAGTGCCTTCTCGTAGACCTGCTGGACCGGATCGTACACATACGGATCGCGGATGGACGTTAGGCCTACGGCGTTGAAGTCAGCCACCGAAGCCTGGAGGTCCTTCCCCTGCTGCTCGACGGTTGGCTGGGGAATCGCCTCGAATCCAAGCCCCGTGGCGGCGTCTATCAGTTTGCCCGTCGGATTACCGGTGGCGTCCCGCTCGATCTTGCCGCCCTTGGGATCCTTGGTGTCCTTGGTGATCGCGGCTGCCTTGAGTCCGGCGGTGTTGAGCCAGGCGGTGTGACCGTCCGCTCCTGACAGCAGCATTGGACGATCGCCCACGATGGCGTCGAGATCTGTCGCGATGAGGTCGAGCCCCGCCGGGTTGACCGACACCACCTGGAACCACGTGCCCGGCTCCCCGGGCCGGTCGGCTATGCAGGCGTCGATGATCGGCTTCATCTGCGAAGGAGTGAGGACCTGGTCCTCGAAGGAGCACTTCGCTACGTCGTTCGCGCCCATCACCGCGTGGATGTGGCTGTCGATGAGGCCGGGGACGACGAGTCGTCCGTTGAGCTCCACCACTCTGGTGTCGGGTCCGATGAACGGATCCATCGTCGCGTCGTCTCCGACGGCGACGATGGTGTCGCCTCGGACCGCAACCGCCTGAGCGATGGACCTCGAGCCGTCTGCTGTGTAGACCTTTCCGCCGCGCAGCACGTAAGTGGCAGGCGCCTCGGCGCTCGCACTTGGCGACGCCGACGCGGATGCCTTCGACGGCGCCGCGGAGGCAGAGGCGTTCAGGCTGGTTGCTGCCGGGCCTGAGCACGCCGTCACAAGCAGCGCTGCAGCAGCCGCGATCGCCGCGGACCGGATGGCGCGTGTGCTCTGAGAGGTCATGGGCCGGACCATAGCGCTGACGGGCCAATTGGCGGGTAGATTGTGCCGATCGCGACTCGACCACCGGACCACGAGTGTCCTTGTAGTCTCGGCAGACTCGGTGCGGACACTGCCCATCCACCGTCAGGCGAACGAGCTAGCGGCAGTTGACCAGGCGCTTGACCACGCGGCAGCGGGCGAACTCAGCCCCGTCCGGTGCGCGCAGTTTCATGGTCCAGGTACTCGCCTTGCCCGGATGGGCCATTGCGTAGCCAAACCGAACTGCCCACCAGCCTGACGTCGGTGCCGGATACGTCTTGGCCGGATCCCATGCCGGTCCTGCCGTGGGCAGGACGAAGGGCTTCTCTACTTCCAGCTGGGTTGATCCGTTGCCGAGAATCAGCTGGCCGGGAATCCCGGGGATGTTCATCGACTCGACGAGGTGAACATGCGAAGACAGGATGAGGTCGTAGGGGGCGAGTTGTCCGTAGCTGGCGATCTGCTGATCGGCAGCAACCCAGCTTCCGCCCTCAGTGCAGTCATCAGTGGGGGTCCATGCGGCGATGGGCCGGTGCACGAGCAGCCAGTACTGGTCGCTGCCCTTCGCGAGCTTCCGGGCGCTCGCATAGGCGGCCGTCTGCTTGGGCAGGAGAGGTGTCACTCCGCAGTCCCATCCGGCGGCCGAGTCCATGATGATGAAGCGGAGGTCTTTGCCCTTGCTCACCTTCACGTCGATGGCATACGGCGAAGTGAGGTCGGGTGCCGGCTTAACCAGTTCGCCGGCCGGTGTCTCAGCGGGCGCGCAGGTGCCCTCGGTGCCCTCGCGCGGGTCCATGTAGATGAAGTACCCATTGCCGCCGCGGGGGCAGTCCTCGTGGTTGCCTCTCACCACGACAAGCGGAGCGGCGGCGAGGAGCGGGGCCATGGGAATGAACGTGTCGGCATTCCAGCCGAGCGCGGAATCCTTGAAGGGGACGGCGCCGGGTGCGGGTGATCCGCCGCACGCGGCGGTCTGCTCCGGTGGGCACAGGGCCTCGCGGTAGAAGAAGTCGCCGAGGAAGACAGTGAGATCCGGCCTCTGTGCGGCGATAGTCGCGCTCAGCGTGGCGAGCGGCCATGCAGCCGGGTCATTGCAGGCCTGGATGGCCGCGCCCTTGATCCGGCAGCCGGTGTCGCCGAGCACCGCCATGCGGGTGATCCGTGCCGGCATGGCATTCGGAATCGTGGTCGAGAGCACGCGAGCGCTCACGGACTTGGCGGGCATGGGTGCGCTGCACGAGATCAGTGCGCCGAAGAGCTGTGCGGTCGTAGCAGCGGGAACGCGTTGGCGCATCGGCGTCGAGTGGGTGGTTCCATCGATGCTCACGGTGGTGAGCGCCGGGCATCGCGTGCCTGCGGCGATGATTGCCCGTGCGACCAGACCCGAGGCTGTCGCCCCGCTTGGTGCCGCCAGGCTGAAGGCAGCCACGACCGCTCCGGCCTGCGGCAGCTTCGCGGTGACCCGAGCTGCTGGGGTGGTGTCGGCTGGGCGGGGCAGGGAGCCCTCTGCAGCAGACGACGGGTTGGCGAGACCCAGCGGAAGGGCGATGGCAACGGCGAGAGTCGCGGTGAGCAGTGCACTGGCGGTACGGCGTCGGGAAGTCACTGCCGCACCCTACTCATCCCGGTCTCAGCGGTCCCACGCAGGAGAAGGGCCGTTGCTGGGCGACGAGGGCCCCCGGGAGCCCAAGCGCTCCGCTGTTCCTCAGGGCGCATTCAGGGTGAGGTCCAGCCATTCCGTCTCGGTTTCGTGACTCGGTCACCGGACCACGAGTGTCCTTGTAGTCTCGGCAGACTCGGTGCGGGCACTGCCCGTCCACCGTAAGGCGAACGAGGGAGCGGCGTTGGCCAGGTCAGGTGCGGTGGTTTGGGCATCGATGCTCGTGGCGGCATCGCTGGCGGCCGGGGCCGCGGCACCGCTAGCGGTAGCCCAGGCCCCCTCGCAGAGCAGCGCGGTGGTCGCTGTTTCCGTGCGCACCGCACCGCCGGGTCTGGTGAGCGGCACCGGTAAGCGCACCTGCGTGCTCAAGCGGGGTGCGAACTGCCGCGACGTGGTGGACGCATGGAACCTCGAGTATCACGGCAACCTGTCGGGGGTGAACCTCGTGCGCGCGAACCTCCGGGGCGCGAATCTGCGTGGAGTGAATCTGAAGAAGGCGACGCTGCGGGGCGTCGTGCTGCGGCACGCGAATCTGCAGCACGCGAACCTGGCGGGGGCCGACCTGAGTCCCGCGACACGACGTGGTGTTGTCGCTATGCGATTCACTCCACGCGTCACCCCGCGCTGCGCCCCGGACTGCCAGAACGCGGATCTGTCCTACGCCAACCTGTCCAACGCCAACCTGTCCAACGCGAACCTGACGGGCGCGAACCTGACGGGCGCGAACCTGACCAGTGCAAACCTGACTAACGCGAACCTGACGGGCGCGAACCTGACCAGTGCGAATCTGTACCTGGCACTCCTGAACCTCGCGAACCTGACTGGCGCGAACGTGTCCAACGCGAACATGCGCAGCGTCCTCATGACTGTGGTGAACCTGTCCAGCGCGAACCTGTCCAACGTGGACCTGACGAATGCGCTTTCGATGGGCGCGAACCTGGTCGAACACGATCTGCCCGACTGGGGAGACGATCAGCACTCCCTGCTCGAGTCCAGGCCCGGCCGGCACTGACCTGTCTTATGCGGACCTCAAGGGTGCGGACCTGACTGGCAAGGACCTGTCCAATGCCAACCTGTACAGGGCGAACCTGACCGGCGCGATCCTGTCGGGCGCGATCCTGTCGGGGGCCTATCTGGCGGGTGCTGCCCTGACCAATGCGAGCGCGGTGGGGATGGACCTTCGCGATGTGCTCGCATACGGGGCGAACCTGTCCGGCGCCAACCTGAAGGGCGCGAACCTGACGGGTGCGAACCTGGGCACCGCGAAGTTCGCGAGCGCGAATCTGACCAGTGCGAACGCGACCGATGCCCTGTTGACCGTCGCGAACCTGTCCTACGCGAACCTGTCCTACGCGAACCTGTCCGGCGCGGACCTGGCTGCCGCGACCCTGGATGGTGCGACCCTGACAGGTGTCACCTGGTCAAACACGACCTGCCCGAATGGCGGGGTAACCAGCACGGGCTGTTAGCGCGCGGGGTTGGCAGCACGGTTCGCCCCGCTCAAGACGAAAGGCCGTTGCTAGGCAACGGCGCAGCCGTACTGGTAGCAGCACGTCTGGGTCGAATAGTGTGGCCACCAGAGGTCGCCGGTGCCAGACGACCTGATGGGAGGAACCGCGTGACGGACAGCCAGCACACCGCGCAGGACGAGACACCCTCGGAGGCTGACGTGGCGGCTGTGGTGGCTGCTCTCGCGGATGACGAACTCGACGATGACGCGCTGGGCATGGTCTCCGGCGGCAAGCTCAAAGGCGAGGCGTAGCCCAGCCCGGCCACGGCTCGGTGCCGCAGTCACGGCCGGCAATGAAAACGCCCCGCACCGGTCACGATGGTGACCGGTGCGAGGCGTGTCGTGCGGTTCGTGTCCCGATGTGGCAAGGGGCGTCACTCCTGCGTCGTCGCCCGTGAGTCGACGTCGCGGTCGGACCGTCGCTGGGCGACGAGAGCCCCAGCGAGGCCCGCGGCACCCAGGCCCACGAGCAGCAGCGGGAAGGCGAGCCGGCCGTCGAGTCGGATCTCGGTGAAGGCCCCGATGAAGTAGGCCGCCGCGAATCCGACGATGAGCAGTCCGGACAGCAGGGAGAACAGGTCGAGTGGATGCTTACGCACGGGACACCTCCAGGGAGCCGACGTTGGTGTGCAGGGTGAGATCGATGACCGGACCGGTGGCTGGGCCGCCGGGCAGTTCGGCATCGACGGCCGGACTCGGGTCGTTCGTGCTTGGCAGGCCCTCGATGGTCAGGTCGCCGGCGCTGACGGTGGCGTCGACGAGCACGCGCACGCCCTCGGGCACAGTGACGATCAGTTCGCCGAGGCCCACGGTCGCCTCCACCGGGATGCTCGTTGCACCCGGTGGGATGACGAGTTCGGTGAGGTCGAGTTGCGCCGACCCGATCCCCAGTTCGTGCGGGCGGGTGGCCTCGACCACTGTCGTCGGCGTCCAGGACCGCTCGCCGACCCCGGCGCTCAG
>JAPLBU010000165.1:20102-20617 GCA_026392575.1 Actinomycetota bacterium
CCCGAACTCGCTCGGGACGAAGGACGCCGTGATCGTCACGAGCAGGGTGGGGATCGCGAACCACAGCAGCCAGCGGGCTCGCCCGACCCAGGCACCCACGAGGATGCCCGCTCCGAGGATGGCGAGTGCGACCGCGGGGATGACGACCGGCGCCAGATCGGTGACGCCGGTGGCCTCGAGGGTCGCCAGGAGGCCGGTCACGAGGACGACGACGCTGAGGGTGATGAGCCCCAGGTAGGACCGCGGGCGCGGAGGCCTCGGAGGAATCGGCGTGGGCTGCGGTGCGACGTAGCCCGGGTACTGCCCCGAGCCGCCGTACGCGTAGGCCGCAGGCAGGGTGGGCTGCGTGGTCGCTGCGGCCGTTGACGCCTCAGCCGATGTCGTCGTAGTCGCGTCGTCGACAGATCCCGTGGCTGCCGGCATGACCGGGCTCGTCACGTAGGTCGCGGTGCCTGACGGCTGCCGTTTCACCAGGTAGAGCACGAGGGCTCCCACGGCGAGCAGGAGCAGGAAGG
>JAPLBU010000074.1 GCA_026392575.1 Actinomycetota bacterium
GCAGGACGGAGACGGTGGCCGTCTTGGGAGCCGGGGCCGCAGAGGCGGGGCTCGCCGTGGCCACGAGGCCGAGAGGAAGCAGCACAGCGGCAGCGACTGCTGCGCCGCGCATGAGTCGTGAACCGATCATGGTGAACCTTTCGTTTGCCGCCGAGGGGCGGAGCGTGGTGGACGTCGTTCCGGGTGAACCGGCACTTCACTAACCCGAGGCTAGGCGACGTCAGGGGATTCCGCCTCCCGAACCTCCGCCATCACCAGCTGGCCTCGTCCCTGGCCCTTCGCGGCGTGCATGGCGCGCCGCGCCCGCTCGACGGCGTCGGCGAAGTCCGCCCCCACCGGCCACGCGGCCGCGCCCGCGGAGATCGTGAGCGGGATCAGGCCGGCATCCGTGCGAATGGGGTTCCTGTTCACCTTGTCACTGATCAGTTGCAGCGTCGGTCCAACGGACGCGGGATCGGCCGTGATGACGGCGAGGATCTCGTCGCCGTCCCACCTCGCGACGATGTCGTCATCGGGCAGCGCCCAGCGCGTGCGCCCGGCGACCGCGAAGAGGAACACATCGCCCAGGTCACGCCCGCGCTCCTCGTTCAGGGCGCCCATCCCGTCGCATCCGATCACCATCACCACACGAGGACCGGCCCCGTTCGGTCCGGACAGCTCAGCCAGCGCGGCCGCCTTGTCCGGCAGGCCCGTGACCACGTCGGATCCCGGAACCGTGGCGACGGTGCTGCCGTCCGGCGCGGTGGGACGCGACTGCGGGCGGGAGGGCTGCGATCGCCCAGCGGACTTCGACTGACTTGAAAGCACCGCAGCCGACGCGCCGATGATGACGCCGACAATGATCGGGATTGCATCGGAGAAATGCAGGCCGAAGGCCGAAGCCGACATGACCACGGCTGAACATGGCCGCGAACATCGGCACCGCAGCGAGAAAGGCAATACACGCAATCGGCTGTCGGCCCGAGAACCCGAGCGCCACGAGGAGGGCGACGACGGCCAGCGGCAGCACCAGTCCGAGCAGCAGCTCACGCCGACTGATCACGAGCACCACCCCTCCATGCCCCCGTCGGCCGATCGTCGAAGTGTAGGTGCCGGGCGTGACGTTGCGGCTCAGCGATTGCGGGTCACGGAGCGGGGCACCCCGGAATCACCGCGGTCCGGCACACCATGCCCCCACCCCACGGCTAATATCGGACATTAATAGAGGGAGATTCATGGGCAAAAGCCGCGGTGGTGACACTCAGCGCCCGGACGCCGCACAGCCACCTGGCGTCACACGGGTCGTGGCGATCGGCGCATCCGCCGGTGGACTGGAGGCGTTGCAAGGCCTGCTCGCGCAGGTCCGGTCAGGAACCGGATCTGCGTTCGTGATCGCTCAGCACCTGGCCCCCGACCACGCAAGTCTGATGGTCGAGTTGCTGAGCCGTGCCAGCTCCCTGCCCGTCCGTGTCTGCGTCGACGGCTTACGGCTTGAACCTGATGTCGTGCTGGTGTGCCCGCCCAACTTCGACGTGACCCTCGTTGACGATGTCGTTCACCTGGCCACGCCTGGACCACGCTTCGGGCCGAGCCCCAAGATCAACCTGCTCTTCACCTCGCTTGCTGAGCATTGGCGCGATCGAGCCGTGGCCGTTGTTCTTTCCGGCACCGGACCCGACGGCGCACAAGGAATGCGTGACGTGCGGAGTGCAGGCGGGCTCACCATGGTGCAGTCACCTGACGATGCCCGATTCGACAGCATGCCGCGAGCTGCGATCTCGCTCGGCGGCGTTGATTTCGTCGCCAGCGTCGCCGAGCTGGGCGGCCGCCTGGCGGCCCAGCTCTCCGATGGCGGTGGCTGGCCAGGTGAGGACATGTCCCCACCCGCCGGCGACATGCTGCTGTCGATCACAACTCAGGTGCGCCGGGCCGTGGGCATCGACTTCTCGCAGTACAAGGAATCCACGTTGCAGCGGCAGATCCAGCGACGGATGGCGATTCGCCAGGTATCCGATATCGATGACTACTTCGCAATCCTGGTTCAGGAGGCGGACGAGGCGCGGGCCCTGTCGAGCAATCTGCTGGTCACCGTCACGTCATTCTTCCGCGACCCGCTCGCCTTTGAGGCACTGCGCTCCGCGCTCGGCGAGTACCTCACCGAGCGCGGAGGCGAGGATTCGATCCGCGTCTGGGTGCCCGGATGCGCCACCGGCGAGGAAGCGTATTCGATCTGCATGGTGATCAGTGACCTGCTCGATCATCCGGCCAACCTCAGCCAGCGGCTGAAGGTCTTCGGCACGGATCTGGATGAGTCGAGTCTGGCTATCGCTCGCCGAGGGCACTACACGACGAGCGGCGCTGGTTCGATTCCCGACGCATACCGCTCGCGCTTTGTCACCGAGACCCCCGAAGGCTCCTTTATGGTCGAGGCGCTGCGGGATTGCATCGTGTTCGCCCGTCACGATGTTGCAGAGGACCCGCCCTTCCCACGCATGGACCTCGTCTCCTGCCGCAACACGCTGATCTACTTCACCGATCCTCTGCAGGAGCGTGCGCTGGCGATGATGGCTTTCGCCCTGAGGCCGACTGGCCTGCTCCTGCTCGGCAAGTCCGAGAACCTGACGCGCACGACCCTCGGTTTCGATGTCCTGGACCCAGATCACCGGATCTTCGTGCGCAACCAAGGCCCTGGCCCGGTCGTCGGGCCAGACCCTCCTGATCCTCGACGACGACCACAGCCTGATCGAGGTCATCGGCGACGTCTCTCCCTACTGCCGGGTTCCCGAAGGTCGTGCCACGTCCGCGGCGGACTCGTACCTGCGACCCGAGCTTCAGGAGGAGGCCCGCGCGCTTCTGCTGCTGGCTCGGGCGAGCGGCGGCCGGGAGATCAGCCGGGCTATCCACCTCGGCGACCGGGACCTCGCCGTGCGTCTCGAGGCACGCACGCTCCCATTGGCCTCGCGCCAGCTGATCGTGCTCGCTTTCCTGCCGGATCCCGATGCAACCGCCGAAGAGATACCCGCCATAGGGCCAAGTGAAGTGTTCAACAGGGAGATCCTCCGTCTCGAGCGCGCACTGCTCGCCAGCCAAGATGACCTGCGTAGCTCGGTAGCCGAACTGCAAGCCGCAAACGAGGAGCTGGAGGCCTCGTCCGAGGAGCTCCAGGCCGCGTCCGAGGAGCTCCAGGCGACCAACGAGGAACTCCAGGCCAGCAACGAGGAGCTGCAGGCGACCAACGACGAGCTCGGCGCCGTCAACCGAGAGCAGCAGACGCGATCCGACGCCCTGCAGGAGCTCAACACCGACCTTGACAATATCCAGACCTCCTTCACCCAGGGCATGGTCATCGTCGACAGAGACCTGCGCATCACCCGATTCTCATCGTTGGCGGTCCGCGTCTTCGCCCTCATCCCCGACGACATCGGCACGCTGCTGAGCAGGCCCTTCACTCCGTCGCCGAGGGCGAGCCTCGTCGAACGATGGAGATCGGTGACGATGACGTGTCGTTCCTCCTGCAGGTCGTGCCGTACCAGGAGCCGGACGGCCGCCGACGGGGTGCGATCGTGACCCTCACGGACATCACGGAGTTGGTCGCGCTCCGCCGCACCGCCGCAGAAGCCTTCTCCAAGCTCGAGGCAGCCTGCGGCACTCACGCAGCAGGCGACATACGACACGGTGACCGAGAAGCTGAACCGGGCCGCCTTCACCCAGGGCGTCGATCGTGAGTTGGCACGAGCCGCCCGCGCAGGCACCGAAGTCGCGCTCGTCTGGATCGACCTCGATCGCTTCAAGAGCATCAACGACCACTTCGGGCATGAGGCCGGCGACATGGTCCTGCGCACCTGCGCGAATCGCATCGCGTCCGCTGTCCGCCAAACCGACCTCGTGGGCCGGATCGGGGGCGACGAGTTCGGCGTCCTGCTCACCAACGGCCCGACGGAGGGCGAGCTCGACGTCATCCTCGAGCGGCTCGTCGCGGTGCTGGCCGAGCCCATTGCCATCCGCGATGCCGAGGTCTCGGTGGGCGCCAGCCTGGGCATCGCCCTCTACCCCCGCGACGAGTCCACCGCCGACGGGCTGCTGAGGGCGGCCGACGCGGCGATGTACGAAGTGAAGCGAAACGGTGGCAATGACTTCGCCTATTTCTCCGTCAAGATGAACGAGGCCGCCGAACTGCGTCACACGATGCGCCGACTCGTCGAGCAGGGAATGACGAATGGGGAGTTCGAGGTCTTCTACCAGCCGATCGTGCACACGAACGGTGGGCAGGTGTGGGGGGTCGAGAGCCTGATCCGGTGGCGCAGGAACAAGGAGATCGTACCGGCTGCCGAGTTCATCACGTTCTGCCAGGAGAGCGGTCAGATCCGCGCCCTTGGGCTGTTGACCCTCGGGCTGCTGCGCAGTGACATCGCCGCGCTACGCGATGCAGGCCACTCGGCGCTGCACGTGTCCGTGAACTTCTCCGCGGAGCAACTGGCGGATTCCCACCTGGCCAGCATCTTGGCGCAGTGGTCGGCTACGGATGGGCTTGAGCGCGTCGTCATCGAGATCGTCGAGTCGGTGTTCCTGCCAAGCAATGCCGACGGCCTGGCGACCGTTCAGGAACTGTCAGCACTCGGCGCCGGGATCTCGATTGACGACTACGGCTCCGGATACTCGAACATCCGCCTCGTGAAGGAACTGTCCCCCGACTTCGTCAAGCTCGATCGCACCTTTCTGGGACCAGACAGCGAGATGGAAAGAGTTACCGTCCTCGATGTCGACCGGGCACTGATCCGCTCCGCCATCGAGATGGCGCACGCCATCGGCGCCGAGGTAGTCGCTGAGGGGATCGAGGATGCCGCCACGATGCAAGCGGTGACGGATCTCGGCGCGGACTACATCCAGGGCTACCACATCGCGCGACCCATGCCCCTTGCCGATCTGCTGCTCTGGCTCGACGGTCGCACGACTGCTGGCTAGCCCTCACGAGCGCCTACCGCTGCGGGTGCACGTGCACCTTCATGGTGCCCGGGTCCCGTGACTCCATCTGCGCGAAGGCATCCGCGATCTCGGCGAGGCCGAAGGTATGCGTCACCAGGCGACCCGGCAGGATCAAGCGGGATGCGACCAGGGCGATCACCTCGGGCCATACCCCCGGACTGCTGAGGCTTCCGAGCACGGTCTGGTCCTGC
>JAPLBU010000301.1 GCA_026392575.1 Actinomycetota bacterium
ACGTCGGCGAGGGCGAGCACGCCGGTGGTCGCGTTGTCGTTCTTGCGTGCGGCGAGAGCATCGCCGTCGAAGATGAGGACGCGGGCGCGCGGGGCGTAGTGCGAGGCGAGGGTGCCGGGGGCGCGCACGTCTGAGGCGGCGCCGAGGCTCAGGCCGGTGACGCGCTCGACATCGGCGGCGCTGACGTGGCCGGGTCGCAGGATCACCGGCAGTGGGCCGGTGCAGTCGACGATCGTCGATTCGACACCGACGCTGCTCGAGCCGCCGTCGAGGAGCACGTCGTCATCCCCGAGCACGTCGCCGAGCTCGGCCAACACGTGGTCCGCGGTCGTCGGGCTCACGCTGCCGAAGCGGTTGGCGCTGGGGGCGGCAACGCCGATGGATGCGTCGCCCGTCAGCTCGACCAGTGCGTCGAGCACCGCGTGCATGGCCGGATGGGATGAGACGCGCACGGCGACGGTGTCCTGGCCACCGGTGACGAAATCACCAGCCCGGCCGGTGCGGCGGGCGACGAGGGTGAGTGGGCCGGGCCAGAACGCGTGCGCAAGGGCGCGGGCGTAGTCGGGGATGTCGGCGGCCCACGCCTGCGAGGCAGTCGCGTCGCGCACGTGCACGATCAGCGGGTGGTCGGCGGGGCGGCCCTTGGCGGCGTAGACGCGGGCGATGGCGTGGGGGAGGTCGGCGCGGGCGCCGAGCCCGTAGACCGTCTCGGTGGGCAGGGCCGCCAGGTGGCCGGCAGCCAGCGCGCGGGCGGCGGCGGCGGGATCGGCGGTGGTGAGCACGGGGCCATTCAACCGCGTGGGAGGACGTCGGCGAACCGGCGCTGCTCGCTCTCGGCGATTCCGTTCGCCGTCGCGGCAGCTCTCCAGTCGATCATGCCGACGCGGACCTCGTCCGCGATTTCGCGGGCTTTGTCGGGCGTCAGCGCGAAATACGGGGCGGCTTCGACGAGTGCGGTCATCGTGTCGGACGGATCAGTCGTGTAGTTGATGCTCGTGACCCGAACCGCGTCGGGATCGGGGTTGGGATTGATGTCGAATGCCGGCGAGAGCACCCAGCCCGCAGCGGCACGCAGCAGGCCATGGTTGCGCAGGTGATCGTCTGTGTTGTTGATGGCGATGTGGAATGCGATGCGCCGCCACAACTGTCGTAGGTCGTTGGTGACGTCGCCGCCGTGCTCCGTCAATGCCTCGGCTACCTCGACATAGTCGTGACTCTCGCCATCCCGGCCGAGCAGCAACGTCATCGCACTGATGTAGGGAATGCGTTCGGCACCGTTGCGATCGAATCTCTCGATCAGGAGCACCCGTCGGCCCGACACATCAACAAGTTGTCGTCGCGGAGTGCTGATACCGCAGCGCTCGGCCAGGTCGAGGGCCGTCTTCTCCCATGACATCACGTCCCACTCGTCGCCGTGGTGCGGGAACTTCGCGATGAACAGCCGGTCACCGTCCCTGACCGAGGCCTTCGGGCGGGCACCGCCAAGGGATGCCGAACCGGCATCAAGCAGGGCCTTGATCGCTGCGAGCTCATCGCGCTGAGCGGTATCGCGCGACACAATATCGGCCGCGTTGAGCAGTTTGGGAAGCTCGATCAGGGTCGGGACGCCGGGGTTCGCGGCAACGAACTCGTCTACGCCCGATCGGGTGTAGCGGAGTGCGCCCTGACGCGTCAGATCGCTGACGCCCAGTAGGAAGTCGACCTCGGTGAGGGTGGGGGGCGCTCCAGCGACTGGCCGCTCCTGCGCCTTCAGTCGCTTGCGGATCAGGTTGCGGCCCCACCGGTCCGGTGCAGTGTCGGCCATCGCGCCTGGCAAGCCGGTGGTGGTTGCACGACCGCCCTCGAGTGGCAACTCCGGGCTGATGGCCCAAGCGTCCGATCGCGCCAGGTAGCTCGCGTCGTAGGCGAACCGGGTTGTGACAGTGCCTCGGCGCGTCGTGACGAAAGCGGTGCCAACCTTGATGGGGCCGTCGGGCTGCTGGAGGTGGACGTCGATTCCGGGAGTTGCTGGCTGACTCATCGCCGGATCCGTTGCGGAAGTGCTTCATCGGCCCGGGCTCGCCCAAGGGCGGTCTCGTATGGATCCAGTGCTGCGACGAGCGAGTCGAGTTGCCCGAGCGCCCGGGCGACGTTGAGGAGGACGTCCAGACCGACAGTGGTCTCCCCGCGCTCCAGCCGGCTGATCGTGTTTCGGTTCACGCCGGCACGCTCAGCGACCTGCTGGGCGGTGAGCCCGTGCAGCTTGCGCCAGGTGCGCAGGTGTTCGCCCAACTCGACAGCGGCCTGCCGGGTACGGGCGGGGATCGGCCGCGTGGCCATGGCGTTCCTCCGGGTCGTTGGTGCTCACATTGTAGCCATAATGCCATCCACGACACTCTTTAAATTTGATTAAGCCAGTTAAAGCGAGCATTAAAGCCGATGATTTGGCTGCAATGCGGTGCTCGCCCGCGAATTGTTCGAGGAATGTCAGGATTTCGGCGAATCGCCGTCTGGAGGGAACTCCTCGGTCGCGGCCGGTGTCATAGCGGGTGACAATCGATCCAGGGCCCCGACTGGGGCCCGGCGCATGAGGAGGATGGCATGACGACCCCTACCCCGATGGGACCCGGCAGCGGCCCGGTCGGCTACCCCGACTACGACCCCTACAGCGTTCATCCGCCCCTCGGCCCGACCGCTGACCAGCCGCCCGTTCCGGTGAAGTCCGGCATCGGCGCAGGCAAGGTCATCGCCCTCATCGCGGCCGGCGGCCTCATCGCCGTCACGGCTGGCACGGTCGGCGGTGGCGTCGGCTACCTGCTCGCCCGCGAGACCCTGCCGACGACGTCGGTGTCGGCTGCAGGGGTCGCGCTCGACGCCCTGCCGAGCATCGTGCCCGGTTCGATCGCGGAGATTGCCGCACGCGTGCAGCCTGCTGTCGTGCAGCTCAACGTCTCCGGCAGCGCCGGTGGCGGAACCGGTACCGGCTTCGTCATCAGCCAGGACGGCTACATCGTCACCAACAACCACGTTGCCGGCGGTGCTGGCGACGGCGGCGAGATCGAGGTCGCGTTCTCCGACGGCAGCACCGCTACCGGCACGCTCGTCGGCGCGAGCCCCGACTACGACCTCGCGGTCGTCAAGGTCGACCGCACCAACCTGCCCACCGTTCCGCTCGGCTCGTCCGATGCGCTCGCCGTCGGGGACGCCGTCATCGCCGTGGGTTCTCCCCTCGGTCTTGCGGGCACCGTCACCACCGGCATCGTCAGCGAACTGAACCGTCCGGTCACCGCCGGCGGCGAGGCCGACGGGCAGACGTCCTTCATCAACGCGATCCAGACCGATGCAGCGATCAACCCCGGCAACTCCGGTGGCCCGCTGCTCGACGGCAACGGTGCCGTCGTCGGCGTGAACTCCGCGATCGCCACCATGGGCGGCGATGCAAGTGGCGGGCAGGCCGGCTCGATCGGCCTGGGCTTCTCGATCCCGATCGACATCGCCAAGCGCGTCGTCGACGAGATCATCAAGACCGGATCGTCCGCGACTCCCGTCATCGGCGTGCAGCTCGAGATGCAGTTCGCCGGTCCGGGCGCGAAGGTCGCTGCCATCACCGCGGGCAGCCCGGCGGAGCTCGCCGGCCTGCAGGAGGGCGACCTCATCACGGCAGTCGGCGACACTCTCATCGCTGATGCGACGCAGCTGATCGTCACGGTCCGTGCTGAGGCCCCCGGCGACACCGTCACCCTGACGGTGGACCGCAGTGGGACGACGACGGAGATCCCGATCACTTTGAAGGCCGCCTGCCCAAGGTGCGGCATCGGGCCTGGCGGGAGAGGGTAGGAACGTGATCACCGGCCTCGTCGACTCCGCCCGCGAGTCCGTCGCATCCGGATTCCGCCGCATGGTGTCGGGCGACCCGACGGGCGCTCCCGACTGGGTGCAGCAGCTCGCCCACGGCACGGACGAGGGCTACTTCGGCCCCGACGCCGCCCCCGGGGCCGTTCACGGCTCGCTGCCCACGCTCGTCGGCGGCATCCGCGCCCTCCTCATGCAGGCCCGCCATCCGGGCGCGCACGCGGGCGTGATGCAGCACCCGCGCTACGAGCAGGACGCGCTCGGCCGACTGGCTGGCACGACGCAATGGCTCACGGTCGTCA
>JAPLBU010000212.1 GCA_026392575.1 Actinomycetota bacterium
TAGGTTGCGGAAACGACCCACTTTCCATCTTCGCGGCGCAGGGCATCCCATGCGATGGCGTCCTGAGACGAGGACCCGATGGCGGCCTGGGCGGCCTCGACGAGGGTGGCACCGCCGCCGGAGCGACGGACCTCGACCGCTTGCGCCTGCTCCGCGATGAACGCGCGCTCGGCAAGCAGGGGCTCGGCGTAGCGGAGGACCTTGTCGAGCGGCCAGCCGGTTTCGGACGCGATGACCTCGGCCGAGTCGCCACCGCGAACACGAGCCTGGACTTCCCGAGGGCTGAAGGTTTGCAGAGCCATCTCCAACTGCCGTGATAGGTCGTACCCGGAAACCGCGGCGATGCGCGGGTCATTCGCTACGACGAACTTAGCGCCTTTGTCGTCGGAAAGGACGACCCCGTCCCCATTCGGTGTGGTCCCGATGATGGTCAGCCGCTTCACGATGCCTCCGGCTTGGGTTCATGTCGGTCAGGATCGTCGATGATCCCGCCGGGGGTCGGGCCTGGCATCGGGTCGTTGACCCACGCGATGGCCGGCAAGGGTTGCGGGCGCCCGATCGAGGCCCTCCGAAGGATGGGCTGACCCAGAGCAGCGACGGCGAACGACGTGGCGGCGCTGACGATGGGCAGGACGAACGCCCAACTCGTGCCGTGGGCGTCGACGATGGCACCACTGAGCGTCGTACCGGCGGCGAATCCGATTGCGAGGCCCGAGTTGGCCCATGTCAGACCCTCGGTGAGCAGGGCGGCCGGCACCAGGCGCTCGGTGAGGGAGAACGCCGCGATGAGGGAGGGGGCGACCGCCATGCCGGCGAAAAAGGTGGTCACTGTCAGCATCGGGATCGTGTGGACGAACGGTGCGGGCACCATCACCAGCGCCATGATGCCCGTCAGGATCACGAGCTGCTGAGCCAGCGGACGCCGCCAGTGCCGGGATCCGAAGACGATTCCGGCGAGCATTGAGCCCAGTGCCCACAGGCCGAGCACGAGGCCCGAGGCACCCGACCGCCCCGCCTCCTGAGCGAAGGCGACGACGGCCACCTCGTAGGAGCCGAAGACACCGCCGACGCCGACCGCCGCGATGACCACGTAGATCATTCCCGGCTGGGCAAGGGCGCTTCGGTCCCGTCGGGTCGTGTCTGCGTCGACCTTGGCCGTGCGGCGGCCGGAGGGTGCCGGCTGGGTGGATCGCTGCAGGGCGAGAAGAAGTCCGCCGACCAGCCCGAAGCAGGCGGCGACGATGAGTGGTGTGGCGAGCCCGACCTGGAACGCGAGGAATGCGGTGAGCAGCGGGCCCATGGTGAAGACCAGCTCGTCGACGACACTCTCGAGGGCGAAACCGCTGCGGAGTCGGTCCGCGTCGGGCGCAGCGTTGGCCCACCGGGCGCGCACCATCGAGCCGATCGCGGGCTGGGTGGCACCAGCGAGGGCAACGGTGGCGAGTTGGATCGCGAATGCCGCATCGAAGTGGACCGCGGTCACGAAGGCAAGCAGCAGCGCCGTGTTCGCCATCACGAGGGGAGGCAGCAGCCGACCCTGTCCGAGGCGGTCCATCGAGCGGCTGGTGAGCAGGGCCCCGCCGGCGGCGGCCATGGTGAAGGCGGCAGCGAGGACTCCCGCCTGCGCATACGAGCCCGTGCGGGCGCTGATCAGCAGGACGATCCCGAGGCTGTCCATGGCCATCGGCAGGCGCGCCACGAATCCCGTCGCGGAGAACTGCCACGCGCCCGGGAGCGCGAGCGCCCGGCGGTAGGTGGTCAGCATGATGCCGACGGTACCGGCCAGCCATGCCGCGGCAGGATAGGACCATGGCGAACGCTGAGACCCGCACCCTGGCCGACCTGCTCGCAAGCCACCCCCTGCTGCCGACGGCCTGGCGGGCGGGTATCGCCGCGGGGGACTTCCTCGCCAACCACCGCCCGGACGGGCTGCAGGTGGATACCAAGAGCACGCCGACCGACGCGGTGACCGCCA
>JAPLBU010000060.1 GCA_026392575.1 Actinomycetota bacterium
CTCACCGGTGCTGTCACGTATCCCGCTGCGGCCTTCACCACGACGCCGCGCGAGAACACCAGCCAGGGCCTGCCGACGAACCCGCTGATCGGGGTCCTCGGCGCCTTGATCCCAGCCGGGCTGCTGGCCGCCGTGCCGATCGGCCTCGCCATCGCCAGGCGCCGCAAGGATGCCGGAGCGCCCGTGCCCGGGGCACCGCCCCAGTACGCGCCACCGGATGGCGTGACACCCGCCGAGCTCTCCGCAGCGTGGAAGGGAGGCAAGGGTTTCGCCGACTCGCGCGTCCTGGTGGCAACCCTGCTGGACCTCGCGGCGCGACGCTGGATCAACGTTTCCACCGATGAGGCCGGCGATCTGACCGTCGGCTGGGTCGGCACCGGGAGCCCACCCCTTGCTCCCTGGGAGCAGTCCGTCGTCGGGATGATCCTCAAGGGCGCGACATCGGCGTCCCTCAGCGGCTACGACAAGGACCTCGCGACGCACTGGACAGAGTCGTTCGGTGAACTCGTCGATGCGCAGGAGGCCAGCGGCCGCCGGAACACCCGCGGTGACGATCCGGACAAGAGATGGAACTGGCTCGGTGGCATCGCCTTCCTCCTCGTGGCGGTCGGCTTCCTGTCGGTATTCATCGGCCAGCCCTTCATCACCGCAGCCGTGTTCACCCTCGGTGTCGGCGCACTCATCGGCTTCTTCGTCTCGCGCGCCATCACCCCCCGCCAGCAGACGCAGCAATCTGCCCTGTTCCTCGCGAAGGTCGACGGCTTCCGGATCGTCCTGGGCACCGACGCAGCGGCATCCCGCCGCGAGTTCGCCCAGCGGTCCGGACTCTCACCCCAGGCGATCTTCGCGACGATGCTGCCGTACGCCGTCGTGTTCGAGCTCGAGAACTCGTGGATCGGCGCGTTCCCCGACCTCACCCCTGAGCAGCTCGTCAGCAGCGGCTTCTACGTTGGCAGCATGGCCTCCATGAATGGGCTCGTCAGCAGCGGCACATCGTCGATGGCCAGCGCGATGACGGCCCCCAGCAGCGGGTCCGGCGGCGGTGGCTTCTCTGGCGGTGGTGGTGGTGGCGGCGGCGGTGGGTCGTGGTGACCGCCGCGGATCAGCAGATGCTGGTCAGCCGACCTTGCAGGCCTTGATCAGTGCACGGATACCGGCGATGTCGGCATTGCTCAGCGTGTTGTTGGTGTCGACGAGGTAGTACATGACATCGGCCTTCTCGGTGCCATGTGCCAGGCCGAGCGCATGACCAAGCTCGTGCAGGTAGAGCGCACTCTGCTTGGCCGCATTGATCTTCTTCACGTAGTCGATGCTGAGGACCACACTGCCCTCGGTGATCTCCTTCTGGTCCTTGAACACCTTCGTCGGTGACGCGAACCCGACGGTGCGCGAATCGAGCAGGCTCGAGTCCTTGTCGTTGAGGAACGCAACGTACAGGTGCCGCTCGCTGGGATGCTGCTCGCTCGTCACGACATAGTTGGTGTCGTCGTACACGATGGGAACCTCACCGACGTACTGGAACGTCAGCCCGCTGACCTCACCCCAGTGCTTCAGGTCCGCGGTCAACTGGTTGATGGCGATCTTCGAGTCGGCGGGTGTGAGCCGGCCCGTGTCGACGCTCCACGTGATGGGGGTATCGCAGGCCGCCCAGCCGCTGTTGATGAACTCCGGCGGCGACTCCGCGAAGATCGAGGCAACCTGCGACTCGGCGTAGGCGACAACACCGACGATCGACAGGAAGGCTGCCGCCACGACGACCGTGCCGAGCTGCCACAGCGGCTTGCCCCTGCGTCGGTCAGCCCCACTGCGGCGGTCCGCCGAACGTCGGTCGGCGATCCCTGCCGGGGCCAACGCATGTCGGCCCTGGTCGCGACGGTCACCCGAACGCCTCTCGGTCCTGCGTCGGTCCGGCGGGTGGGTCTTCTGGAAGTAGAGGGATCCGAGCAGGCCAAGACCATAGGCCAGCACCACAAACAGGACCCACCAGTACCAACTCATCGACTCACCCCCACTCTCAACTCCAGTATCACCCCTGCCGGGCCTCCCCGGTCGACCACGACTCGGTCAATACGGTCATGCCTGACGCTGAGCGAGCCTAGCCGCCAGACCCAGGTTCGGGCGTGACCTCCCCCACGACCGCCGTCGCCGCCTGGAACATGTACGTCAGGACGCGGGCAAGGTGGTCGGGGACCAGCGGCCGGCCATCGACATTGCCCGAGATCCACAGCCGGCCGTCGAGGGTCGAGAACGTCACGAATGCCGAGCCCGCGTTCTCCTCGTTCAGGTACTCCAGCAGTTCCATCGTGAGTCGGTAGTGCCCATGCAGGCGCAGTTCGAGGCTGACCACGAAGTCGCTCAGGACCCCGACGAACAGCGTGCCGATCTCGGTTTCGGCCGCGAGGGCGTGGTCGGGCACCGGCGTCAGGGCGATGCCGAACATCGGTGGGAACAACTCGCCGATGACCGTCAGGAGGGTCACGTCGTCGGGGACCGTAAGGACGGCCGCCTCTGCAGCTTCGTTGAGCTGTTCGTCGTTCACAGCCTTGTCGTCCACGACACCTCCTGCTCGTCAGCCGTCTTGACCCTACGCCGCCTAGCCACGCGAAGCCTCTGCATACTGGAGTCAAGGCAACAAGGCGAAGGAGCGACCATGACGGATGACAAGGCAGGCAAGGCGGACTGGCAGGGCGTCGGAGCCTCTTTCCGATCCCTCGGCGATCGTCTGAAGGGCCACGCGGTCGAGGCCGGTGGCGCAGTCTCGTCGGCCAACGACGACGCAGCCGGCAGCGTGCTGGATCAGGTGAGCGCGGTGTTCAAGACAGCGATCGCCAAGCTCGACGAGACCACCACCGACCCCGAGGTCGGTGCAGCGACAAAGGACGCCACCGCCAAGCTCCTTGACGCGATCAAGGCGGAACTCACCGGCGACAAGCCGAAACCTGATCAGCCGAAACCTGATCAGCTGACGCCCGAAGCCTGATCAGCTGACGCCCTCTACAGGGCCGCCAGCATCGCCTGAGCGAGCGCGATCGACTTCTCCTTGTCGAGCAGGCTCGTCACCCCGATGAAGTAGTCGCCCTGCACCGCAAGGATCTGGGTCGCGCCGAAGGTATAGGTGGAGAAGAAGGCCTTGTCCCCGACGCCCGACACATCCTCGGAGTCCTCGACGTTCGTGTCGCCCTTGACCATCGCGACGGACCCGTCGTAGTCAGCGGCGACCTCGACCGCGAGAATCAAGCCACCTTCGAAGTTGCAGATCTTGCGAATATCGGGATACACGGCATTGGGCTTAGGAGTGCCCGGATCCGATCCCGTGATCGCGGAGATCTCGTCGGCCGTCAGCAGCGCGCAGGGGTCGGGCACCTCACCGGTGGGGGCCGCAGCGGATGCGGACGGGACCGACTCGGACGCAGCCGCCGATGCTGCCGGTGACTCGGGAGCAGCTGCAGCACTGCTCGGGGCTGCCGCGTCGGTCGATCCCCCGGAGGAACCGCACCCCGTCAGGATGAGGCCGGCGGCCGCGAGACCGATGAGGGCGCTTGCAGATCCATTCAGTCTTCGCATCACAATTTTCCCCCTGTGGCCGCAGGGTGCAGCCGGCGCACGATGCTAGCGCGTACGGCGCAGCCACCACAGCCCAACAAAGGGCAGGACCAGTGGGATGAATCCGTAGCCACTCCCGAAGCCCGACCACACCGATGCCGAGGGGAAGTCACGCGGAATAGCCAAGCTCAGGAGGCCGACGACGAGGACCCCGACCAGCTCGATCGTGATGGCCACCGTCGCGACACGTCGCGAGGTTCGATCCCCTCGCGCCAGTGCCACGGTGGCGACGATGTAGATCACTGCCGCCAAGGCCGACAGCAGGTAGGCAATCGGTGCCTCGTCGAACTTCGTGGCGATCTGCACAACAGAGCGTGCGGTCGCCGCCAGTGCGAAGAGCCCGTAGACGGTGACGAGGACCCGCCCGAATCCCTGCCCGGTGGGTCGCGGCGCGCTGGCAGCGGCTTCCGGAAGCTGCGGATCAGCCAACGGACCCAGCCCAGACCTGCTGGACGCGGATCACGAGAACAGGGAGCACCAGAAAGACGACCGCGAGCACACCCGCCGCGGCGCGCGACTTCTCGTCACGTACCCACCAGGCCGCGACCGGAATGACGGCCGCACAGGCGAGCAGGTAGCCGACGAACTCGGCCCGCGCGAAGTCCCGTTCACTTCCGACCATCTGCACGATCCCCCCGACGAGGAAGGCAACGAGGAGCAGTTCGAGGACAGCGCCCGCGGCAAGAAGCGCCCGCCCCGGCGCCCGGTTGGCGATCACGAGGACCACGGCCCAGCCGCAGAGCAGCAGGGACGCCACGATGATGGCGGTCGCGAATGGTCCGGTCACCGGCCGATTGTGACAGCCGCAGGATCAGCCCTCGATTGCCCAGGCCACATTGAGGGTGACGCTGACCTGGGTCGTGCCCGCCTCGATAGGCGTTGGGACCCTGTCTGCCGGCGCTGCGGCCGCTTCCGAGAAGGCGATCGGCGGCGGGGCGATCGTGCTGGACGACTCGGACACCGATGCGACCGGCCCGAGCGTGAAGCCGAGCAGTTCCGCGTACTGCGCCGCCTGGGCCTGCGCAATGTCTACTGCCTGAGCCCGGGCCTTGTTGGCCGCGATCGTCGGATCGACCACGAATGGGGTCAAGGAGTCGACGCGGACATTGTTGCCGCCCGCTGCAACGACGGCATCGAGTGTCGAACCGGCCGTTGACAGGTCGCGAAGGGTGACCGTGAGGGTCTGCGAAGCCCGGAACCCGATCTGCGTCTGCCCACCATCGGATGTGTAGTTGTAGGCGGGGGCGACACTGATGCCCTGCGTGGCTATGTCCGCCTCCGCGACACCCGCTGCAGTGAGTGCTGCGAGGACCTTGGTCGCCGAGTCGGCCGCGGCCTGCTGCGCCGCCTGCGCCGAAGCCGGATCGGTGACCTCGATGGTGAGGACGGCGCGGGCCGCGTCGGGGACGACGTCGGCCTGCCCGGTCGCGGAGACGCTCACGACTCTGGGCTGCTGCACATCCGACGTCATTACCGTCGTCGGCGAGCAGGCGGTCAGGAGGAGGCCAGCGGCGACAGCGGCCGAGGCAGGGAGAAGGAAACGGTGAGGGGCCATGGCACCATCCTGCACCCGATCAGCTGATCGGCGCAGCGAGCTGGATGACGCGCTCGTCTGTGAAGGAGTTGCCGAGCGTCTCGCCGTTCAGGACGACCGTCGGCGTGCCCCCTACCCCGCGCGTGAACCCGGCCTTCGTGACGGCCGACACGAACGGCACCCTTCTTCGCCAGATCGACCAGCACCTCAGCCGTGAACTGGCCGGGGGGCTCGCTCGGATCAGCTGTCTCGAACAGCGTGCGGGAGAAGGGCACGAACACGTCGATGCCATCGTGGTTGAGCACGCAGGCAGCCGCGCTGGCCGCCCGGGCAGACGCCCCCGCTGGTGTGAGCTCGGCGCTCGTCTCGCCGAGGAAGGCCAGGTTGTACTGCTTGATAAGCAGATCCGAGCCGGGCTGCAGTGCGCGGTCGACGAGGGCCGTGCCGACCGTCGCCTCCCACTTCTGACAGAACGGACACTGGTAGTCGATGAAGACCTCGACCACGTTGGCGGCACCGGGGTCACCGATGAGGATCGCGCCCGTGGCGTCCGCGCCGGCAGGCAGCGCGTCAAGGCCGCTCAGTTCAGTCGCCATGGCGAGCTGCTCAACCCCTGCCGCCGACGGCGACGCCGGAGCGGCCTGGGGTGCCACCTGCGCAGCGGCGTTGGCCTGCTCGGAGAGGGCGGTCACCTGCGTGCTCAACGCGTCCATCTGTGTGCGGCTGCCGCTTACCGCGACGCCGAGCCCGATCATCAGGACGATCAAGAGCCCGAGGCAGGCCACCAGCAGGTAGCGCAGCGTGCGGACCTGTCGTCGCAGGCCGACGACTCCCGCGGAGGTGTCAGGCGCCGCAGCGCTGGCAACCTCCGGATAGCCGACGATGACGGTCGGCTCGGGCTCCGGACTCGGATCGGGCTGCTGCTCGGGTTCCTCGCTCATGCTGTTCAGACTAATGCGCCGGCGACGAATCCGACGACCTCGCTCAAACGACATTCAGGGTCATCGACTTGCGAATATTGCTCGATCCAAACGACGTTTATGGCACGATCCATATGTTCGAGCGCGGGGGACCCGAACAGCCGGTCCGCTGCCCGGGGTTCGTGGGCCTGATGAGCTCCCTGGGCGGCGGACCGCGTCTTCCGGCAAGGCGCACGACCGGGAAGGGCGGTCTCCATGGACCAGCGACGACCGGCCACGATGCGCGACGTCGCCGCCCGAGCCGGGGTCTCCCGATCACTCGTATCCACCGTGTTCCGCAACGTCCCGGGCGCCAGCCCTGCGACCCGCGCCCGCGTGCTCGCGGCCGCGGCAGAACTGGGCTACACGCCAGATGACCGCGCCCGTCGGCTGCGCAGCCGGCGCAGCCGGGTCATCGGCGTCACCCTGACCGCCACCCAGCCGTTCCACGTCGCATTCGTGGAGGCGCTTCATGACGACGCGGATCTGCGGGGCTATGAACTGTCGATCAGCCTGAGCACCGACAGCCGCCCGCTCGCCCGTGCGATCGACACCCTGCTGGCGCAGCGGTGCGCGGCAATGATCCTCGTCGGCCCCACGGCAACCACGGAGGAGATCGGCCTGCTCGCAGCGCAGTCCCCCGGCGTGCCCCTCATCGTCGTTGATGGTCACGTCGACCTTCCGACCATCGATGCGCTGCGCATAGACGACGGCGCCGCCCTGATGGCCTCCGTTACCCATCTGGTCGGGCTCGGTCACCACCGGATCTGGTACACCGACGGCGGCGACTTCGTCAGCGCCGAGCCGCGTCGAGCTGCCTACCTCGCGGCGATGGCCGCCCACGGCCTCAGCAGCGAGGTACACCTGCTGCCCTCCGGCGGCACCGCGATGGCCGGGGCCCAGACAGGCCTCGACATGCTCACTGGAGGCACCCTGCCCACGGCTCTTGTTGCCTACAACGACCGGTCTGCGTGCGGACTCATCAATGTGCTGTCGCGCCGTGGCATCCGCATTCCACAGGACCTGTCGATCGTCGGCTTCGACAACATCCCAGAGGCCGCGATGCCGCACATCTCACTGACAACCGTCGAGCAGCTGCCTCAGACCCTCGTCACCGCAACCGCTGAGACCGTGATGCGCCGACTCGACGGTGCGCCGGCCGGCGGCCTGCACCTGCTCAAGCCGGGTCCACTCGTCGTCCGAACCAGTTCTGGCCGCCCGCGCGTGGCCCCATTGCGCGTGGTCGCCGGCTGAGACCGCCTCCACCCACCTAGCCACCATCGGCCCACCTCGGTAACGTGGACATCACCATGACCGAAGGGACTGCCATGAACAACGAGATGCTCCAGAAGATGCGTGATGCCAAGGGATTCATCGCGGCTCTGGACCAGAGCGGTGGCAGCACCCCGAAAGCCTTGCAGTTGTATGGGATTGATGGGTCCGCCTACTCCGGAAACACGGAGATGTACGACCTCATCCACCAGATGCGCACGCGCATCATCACCAGCCCGTCGTTCAACGGCGACCGCATCCTCGGCGCGATCCTGTTCGAGATGACGATGGAACGCCAGGTGGACGGCATCGGAACAGCCGAGTACCTCTGGCGGAACAAGCAGGTCGTGCCGTTCCTCAAGGTCGACAACGGGCTCGCCGACGAGGTCGACGGCGCAAAGGTCATGAAGCCGATGCCCGGGCTCGACGAACTGCTGGCGCGCGCTACCGCACACGGCATGTTCGGAACGAAGATGCGCTCGGTCATCACGCTGGCTAACCCCGTCGGCGTCGGCGCGGTCGTGGACCAGCAGTTCGAGATCGGCCGGCAGATCCTCGCCGCCGACCTGGTGCCGATCATCGAGCCCGAGGTCGACATCACCAGCCCCGAGAAGGCAGCAGCCGAGGTCCTGCTCAAGGCCGCCTTGGTCGCGCAACTCGACGCCCTCGCGGCCGACCAGCAGGTGATGCTGAAGCTCACCCTCCCCGAAACCGATGGCTTCTACACCGACCTCGTCGCCCATCCGCGGGTGCTGCGGGTCGTGGCACTGTCGGGCGGGTACAGCCGCGACAAGGCGAATGACATGCTCGCGCGCAACCCCGGCGTCGTCGCGTCCTTCTCCCGCGCACTCAGCGAGGGCCTCAGCGCGCAGCAGAGCGAGGCGGAGTTCGACGCCGTGCTCGACACCACGATCCAGAGCATCTACGACGCTTCGATCACCTGACCCTCAGAGCAACTCGAGCTCGTCGCCCACGCGGACGGTGCCTGGCGCTACGCAGCGCGCATACACTCCGAAGTTGAAACCGAGGCCGAACACCGAGTCCTGCCTGCCCCGGTACTGCCCGATCAGCGTCAGCGTTCGCAGATCGATATCGCCCGTGAGCGGGTTGCGCGTCGTGCCGGCACATCGCTGGACGGCGTCTCCGACCTCGACGACCACATCGCCGATGCGCATCTGCTGCCCGGCCCAGCCGTCCTCGGCATGGGCCTCAGCGCCGCCGAACTCGATCAGCATGCGGAACCTGCGGCTGTCGACAGCGGAACCGGCTTGCTCCGACAACCGTGCCGTCGATGCATCCCCCAGCAGGGTCAGCGGCTCGACGTCGTGCCCCGTCTCGGCTGCCCGCACGAGCCTCAGTGCCCGGCCTGCACGCGCCGAGAAGACCGCGTCCCACGGGCCGGGCGCCAACCGCCCCGGAACCTGGCGGAAGGAGAAGAAGTCGGCCTCATGCACGCTGCCTGATTCGGCCCGGCCCTCGGCGAGCACCTCGTCGCCGTCGCGGATCGTCAGGACCGATGTCTCGTCGTCGTAGTCGGCCAGCAGCCCGACCAGCCCACCGGTTCGCGAGATGGAGACCAGCACATCGGCATCGTCAACGAGGTAGAAGATCCGATCGCCGATGACGCCACTCGCATCCACGTCGACGGAGGACGGGTGGTGCAGGGCAAGGCCCTTGATGGGGGTGACGGACAGTCGCGTGACGCGCATGGACATCAGCTGGACCACGCCGACGATGCCAGCAACTCCGTGACGAACACCTCGGTGAGCAGTCGGACATCGTCGTTCACGTCACCGCGATACCGGATGGTCTGCACGGCTCCCTCGACGTCGGCACCGATGCTCACCAGCCGCGACCCTCGTTCACGAACCCAGCGCTCCAGTTCCGGCTCCCACCGTGATCCGGCGAACAGCAGGAGGCGGTAGTCCGTCGTCTTCGTGAGATAGACATCGACGTGGCTCCAGTCACCGGTCTCGCATCCCACGGCGGGGAGGCGGGGGCCCTCGCGCAGCATGAGCGCTCCCTGCTGAGCGGACGACATTCGTCGAGCGGGCGCGACTATGTGCGTACCGTCGGGCCCGATCGCATTGGCGATGAGCGGCGGCAGCCACTCATCCTGTCGCTCCAGCAGGTCGGCCGTCGCCGCAGCGGAGGCCTCCACCAGGGCCGGCACGTCACCCGTACCCGTCAGCCGCGACTCGAGGCCGAGCAGCAGAGCCAGCGTGTGCTGGAAGGAGCGGCCGGCCACTCCCCCGGCCTCAGCCTGGGCCAGCATCGGCAGCGCTGCGCCCTCGGTGACAGCCGATCCCTCCACATTCGTCAGAGCTACGACGGGGCAGCGCTCGCGATACCCGGCGACCGCGTGCAGCGTCTCGGCCGATCCGCCGCTGGCCGACACCGCTACGACGACGGTGCGGTCCGACACCGCCGGCATCAGATCGCTGCTCGCCAACTCGGCGACCGCGTCAATGCCGCGAGTACGAAGCCGAGCAGCCGCAACGCAGTTCGCATAGTGCGACGAGCCCATGCCCAGCAGGACGATGCGGGATTCGGGCGTGATGGGAGCGCCCACCCATGGATCCTGCGTCCGTAGGGCAGTCGCCAGTGCGGCCAGCACCTCCGGCTTCCGTTCGAGGTCGATCAGGAAGAGGTCGGGGTTCATGGAGCTCCTCGTCTCAGTAGGGCCGGCAGGGCGGCCTCAGGGACATACCGCCAGTGCGGAAGGTAGCGCGCGGCATAGGCGAACTCGCGACACTCCTGCTGGGCCTGGAAGGGAAGCAGCAGTGACTCGTCCAGCAGGTCGGGCCGCCCAGCTGCGCGCAGACCTGCCCGATACGCGTCGAGGAACTCCACCTGCGCCGCATCGATCCATGCGAGCACCCGCCCGCGTGCAGCCTCATCAAGATCGGGCGTGCGATGAAGGACGACTCGCCCGACATGGTCGAGCGACGCGAGCATGCCCGCGACATCACGGGCCGGCGGCGCAGGCCGCATGCGCTCGACCGGGTCCAGCACGGGGCTCCCGTCGAAGTCGATGACGTAGTAGTCGCCAGAGTCACCGCGAAGGATCTGCCCGACGTGCAGGTCACCGTGCGCATCGATGAGTCGGCTGCCCGTCGCGTGCGCGATCGGCGAGATGAGATCGCGCACTGACCGATCCTGCTCCGGCGGCAGTTCGGCCGCGTCCACGTCAGCCACCGCCTGCCCCATCCACCTCCGCGCATCAGCCTCGTCGGCCACCGATTCACCCGAAGCCGCCAGAGCCAGGTGCATATCGGCCACGAGGCGGCCGACCGCCTGTGCCGGCTCAAGTGACTCCGTCATCTCGGAAGCGCCGACCGCACACGCTCGGACGTCCTCAACCGCCCACTCCCAGCCATCGCGCGTCGACGGCACGTACTGGGTGACCATCGCGACGAGGGGCGATCCAGCCGATGCGAGTTCCACAAGCCCGAGCAGGCGCGGAGTTCCGCTGAACCCGGCTCGCGCCAGCGCCAGGAGCCGCGCCGGTGCCGGCTGCTCGTCGGCCGTCGGATGCAGGATCCACTTGACCACGACGTCGTCACCCAGCATCACGAGCTCGTTCGTCTGGTCGACTGCGACACCGCGCTCAA
>JAPLBU010000399.1:0-3626 GCA_026392575.1 Actinomycetota bacterium
ACCGGTGACCACCGGCGCACCAGCAGGCAGACCGAGTTCAGCGGCGACGTCCGGCAGGAGCGGACCGAGGACCGATCCGGTGGGCACCAGCGAAGGCAGCCGGCCCGGATCACGCCGCGCTCGGCGGATGAGGTCTTCGTCGTAGACCGAGTCGCGGCCGAGGCGGTTGTCCGTCAGCCAGCTGAGGATCATCGATGCCGGTGTCGCGGCGGCTCGCCCGGTGAACCGCATGCCCAGGTAGTCGACCGGCTCCAGCAGGTGAGCGGCATCGCGGTAGACATCGGGGAACTCGCGCTGCAGCAGCAGCGAGTGGCCGGTGGGGTCGGCCCCACTGGGCGTCGGGGCTCCCCCAGTGCGACGCACCCACGGGATGACCTTCATCGGCGAGAAGCCCTGGTAGCTGATCGGGCCGCCCACGATCTCGTGCATGTACTTGCCCGCGCGGGTGTCAGCCCACAGCAGCACCGGCCCAACCGGATGCCCCGACGAGTCGACCGGCACAGTCGAGCCCCACTGGCCAGTGATCGCCACCGCGTGCAGCCCGTTGTGGTCCATCCCGCTCATCGAGATCGCCTCGTGCGCAGCTGCGACAAGTTGCACCCACCATTCGTGCGCGTCCTGCGTCGCGGCGCCGTCGATGCCGATGTGGACGGAGACATCGCGGACGCACACCGCGCGGAGCCGGTCGTCCATATCGACGACACCGACCTTGGGGCCGCCATTGCCGAGGTCGACCGACAGGATCCAGCGCTCGACACTCACGGGATCACGCTGCCGGGGGCGCCGTGTCGTGCATGGCGTCGAGGTATCCGCCCATCAGTCCTTCGACTGCCGCATTGCCCTCGACGGTGCCCGAGAACCCGTACATCGCACCGCTTTCGGCAGGCTGGCCCACATGAGCAACGGCGTAGGCGACTGAGGCCTCGAGGTCGTCGAGGTAGCGGTCGATCAGCTCGGGGGCGGTGTTGGGTCGTGTCACGCAGAAATGCAGGGCGGCTGGCAATTGGAGCGCGTTCATGCGCCAGCCGCGACGCTTGAGCTCATCGTTGACGAGATAGACGTCGACCTCGTCGGATCGGAACGCCACGAGGAAGATGGGGTTGCCGATCACCTCGAGCTGCGGCATGCGGTCGCGGATACCGGCCGTCATGCGCTGGGCCGCATCGTGGATCTGCTTCGCCGCAGCGAGATACCCCTCGCGACCCGTCAGCACGAGCGATGCCCATGTCGACGCGATGAGGCCGCCGCTGCGCGAGCCCGCGAAGCCCGGTGACAGATACAGGCCACCTGGCCAATCGGGGTAGGTGAACCACTGATGAGCGCGGAGCGCCTTCGTGCGGTACATCAGCGTCGAGGTGCCCTTCAGCGCGTACCCGTACTTATGCGTATCGGCGCTGATGCTCGTGACTCCGGGGACGCGGAAATCCCATGGCGGCACATCTCCGCCGTTCTCCTCGATCCACGGCAGCAGGAAGCCACCGAGGCAGCCGTCGACATGCAGCCCGATGCCACGTTCGAGAGCGAGTCGACCGAGTTCGGGGATCGGGTCGACGAGACCGTGCGCGTAGTTGCCGGCCGAGCCGACGATGGCGATGGTGTTCTCGTCGATGAGAGCAGCCATCGCATCGACGTCGACGACGAACGCATCCGTCAAGGGTGCGTGGCGCATCTCGATACCGAGCCAGTGCGCGCCCTTGTCGAGAGCCACGTGCGCGGTGGTTGGCATGACGACATTGGGCCGCGTGACGCCACGTTCCTTGGCTGCCTGCTCGCGATAGGTGTACAGCGCGGTGATCAGGCTCTCGCTGCCGCCGCTGGTGACGACGCCGCAGACATCGGAGCCCGCCGCCTCGCCGTGCAGCATGTCGGCGACCATCGCGATGATCTCGGCCTCGAACTTCGTGGCTGACGGGTACATGTCGCGCTGCAGCACGTTGACGTGCGCGAACGACTCGAAGACCTCGGTCAGTACGTGATAGTGGTCGTGGTCACCGCAGTACAGCGACCCGGACACCTTGCCCTCATCGCCGATGGCATCCTCGCGCCGAGCAAACGAGCGCACCTCAGCGAGCACCTCTTCGGCCGACCGGCCGTGCTCCGGGATCGCGCGGAAGGTCTCCGTCTCGGCCCGGTACGGGTACAGCTCGTCGAGGAAGCGTGCGATCGGGTCATCGTCGGACATCGGGACTCCTGCCTCGCCGGTCGAGCACCGGCATCGCCTACCTTGACATAGCAGCGGAGCCGATGAGCTGAACGCCCGCCGCCCGTTGCACGGAGAGTTGCACATCCGGCCCCGCTACGCACGACAGCACGTGGCCGCCCGCCGCTCGGTCCTTCGTCAGTCCATGCAGATGCAGGCCTGGTGCGCCCGTGCCCGCGAGATCGGGGCCGGTGCGGAACCCGACGAGGACAGCAGCGCGCGCACCGAGGGGGAACACGGTCTGACCCGCCACCGCTGTCGCCAGCGCCGGATACGGCTCGGGCTGTGCGGCGACACTGCGCGTGACCAGGTCGGTAAAGGTCCCGCGGACCCGGACGGCCACGATCCCGGTGTCTGACCCAACCAGGGCATTCACGACCGACAACAGCGCAGAGCAGGGAGTGCCCGGAGACACCGGCCCGGAACGGTCGGGAACGAATCGAATGGTCTCGGCGAACGGGGTCGTTCGCGCGCCGTCGATCCGCTGCGGCATGCCGTCGGTGCTGACGCGGTAGGCCTCTCCGCCGATGATGACCAGTTCGCCATCAAGGTGGTCGAACGTCCCGAGGCCGAGAGTCTGGCCCGGCAGGATGGCCGACAGCGGCGCCAGCCCGTCGTAGTCCGGTGCGGTCAGGTAGCTGTACGTCCCGATCTGCTGGACCCATGGCTGCGGATCGGCCTGTGCGTGGCCGAGGGGGGTGAGCAGCGCGAGCGCCACTACGCCCAGCGACGCCATCCCGAACCGACTTCTACGAGCCTGCACTCTTCAACCCCTGACGTAACCCAGCCTGGACAGCATCCGAAGGTCCGGAAGTGACATGACCGTAGCGGCCCGCCGAGGCACTGGCGACACGGGTTCGCGCACGCTAGGTCAAGCCGGCCACCATCTGCTCCACCTCGTCCACGACGAGGGCGACGAGTGTCTGTGGGTCGGGGACCAGCCCTGCGTCACTGGCGAAGCCGACGGTCACCGAGCCGTTGTACGTGAAGATCGTCGCCGTGACCGGCTGGTCACCCGAGCACGGCGCGAAGCCGATCACCTGCCGCACCGGCACACCCGCGAAGGACAACTCGGATCTGGGCCCGGGCACATTGGTGAGCACCCCTACCGCCTTGTTCGCGAAGAAGTTCGTCACAGCGGTGGCCATCCGCGACGGCGACATCGAGATGGCGCGCTGGAGCCCGAAGGTCAGCACTGGCTCATCGGAGTTCTTGATCCTCAGCATGCGGCTCCGCAGCTCCGCGATCCGCTCGGCCGGCGTGGCGCCGTTGAGCGGCATGTCGAGCATCACCAGGGCGAAGTAGTTGCCGAGGTCCTCGGGCAACTCCTCGTCGAACGGCTTCAGGTTGACGGGCACCATCCAGACGACCTCATCGATGTCGTCTCCCCTGCCGACGAGGTACCTCTTCACTGCACCGGCGAGCG
>JAPLBU010000399.1:3653-5682 GCA_026392575.1 Actinomycetota bacterium
GAGAACATCGTTGACGGTTGCACCGTGACGGCGGGCCACCTGCTTAACGCCCTCGAGTGGCATCGGGTCCGACCAGGCCACGGCCTTCACCAGGCCCGGCTTGCCCGTCCAGACCGTGCGCTCCGTGGACGACGTCAGGAGCTTGCTGACGGACGTGACGTCGTTGACGGACCGATGATCGTCGATGCCGAGCACCTCGAGTGCATCGACGAACCGGTCCGGGTGGCGCAATGCCTTCAGGCCCGACATCGCCGCACCACCCAGCGAGCTGACCGTTGCGAGGGGGTTGGTGACCGCGCGCGTCAGAGCGGACGCAACAGCGCGGGTACTCGTGGACGTCACCCGCAGCGCCTCCGCTGCACCTGCCCTCAGCGAATCCACCGAGACGAGAGCCCCACCGGAAGTTCCGTCCCGCGAGACCATCGGGACGTCGCCCGCGGAGGACGGATCCAGCATGCCGAGCAAGACCTGGGTGAGCCGCACGCCGTCGGCGATGGCGTGATGGAATCGGGTGATGACGACGGAACCCTCCGCCCCGTCCGTGAGAGTCACCGGACCTACGGCGACCGCTGACCACAGCGGATGATCGCGATCAAAGGCCTGGGCCCGCGCCTCCGCCACATACCGCTGCACATCCACCATTCGTGACCCAGCCGGCAGATCAACCATTCGAACATGCCGGTCGATATCGAAGTCGGGGTCATCGACCCAGTGCCACGACGTGCCGCGACTCTCCGCCCGGCGGCCGAATACCGGGTGCCGCGCGACGAGCCCTTCGAAGCCGACTCGCAGGTCATCGATGCTCAGGGCGCCAGCCAGGACGACGGCGACGTCGACGACCATGAGGTTGTTCGGCCGGTCCATCGTCAGCCACAGGGCATCCTGCGCGCTCATCTGCGTCGCGGTCATGATCACCCCCTCCTGCTTCCGGACCATCAGCGTAGGCAGCATCGACGCGTTTCGCGCCCCCTCCCCTAGGTCTGCTGGCCAAAGGGCCTGCACGGCCGCAGACCGGCCGTTACCTTTTCGCCATGGCAGACCTGCGCATCGGCGGTGCACTCGATCCGACCACACATGAGCGAACGGCCGATTCCACCGTGATCGGCAGTTCCGACCTCACCACACACGGGGTCATCGTCGGGATGACCGGCTCCGGCAAGACTGGCCTCGGGATCGTGCTGATCGAGGAATGCCTCGCCGCTGGAGTGCCGACCTTGCTGATCGACCCGAAGGGCGATCTCACCAACCTGTGCCTGACGTTCCCCCGGTTGGAGCCCGCCGACTTCGAACCGTGGGTCAATGACAGTGACGTCTCCAAGGCTGGCGTGACGTCGGGCGAGTACGCCGCACAGCAGGCCACCACGTGGCGCGAGGGACTTGCCGGCTGGGACGTCGGCCCCGACCGAATCGCCAACCTCCGCCAGCAGGTTGAGTTCGAGGTCTACACGCCCGGCTCGAAGGCGGGCCGTCAGGTGAACATCGTCGGCTCGCTGCAGGCACCCCGAGGCGATGCCAACGAGGAGGACTCCGCCGACGAGATCGAGAGTTACGTCTCGAGCATCCTCGCCATGCTCGGCATCAACGCCGATCCGCTGTCGTCGCGTGAGCACGTGCTGCTGTCTTCACTCATCCAGAACTCCTGGAGCCAGGGCATCGATCTCGACCTACCGACGCTGCTCGGGCAGGTTCAGCAGCCGCCCATGCGCAAACTCGGCGTCCTCGAGCTCGATCAGTTCTTCCCGGCTAGCGACCGCAACGCCTTCGCCGTCCGACTCAACAACCTGCTCGCCTCCCCCGGTTTCGCCACCTGGCTGGAGGGCGACCCCATCGACATCGAGTCGATGCTGCGCACATCCGACGGCCGGCCGCGCTGCGCCATCGTCACCACGTCCCACCTGTCGGATGAGCAGCGCCAGTCCGTGACCGCACTCGTCCTGTCGAAGTTCGTCACGTGGACTCGGCGTCAGGGCGGCAGCTCCGATCTACGTGCTCTTCTCTACATGGACGAAGTCGCCGGCTATCTGCCGCC
>JAPLBU010000399.1:5693-20320 GCA_026392575.1 Actinomycetota bacterium
CCAAGAAGCCCATCATGCTGCTGCTGAAGCAGGCCCGGGCCTTCGGCGTGGGCGTCGTTCTGTCGACACAGAACCCCGTCGATGTCGACTACAAGGCGCTGTCGAATGCCGGCACCTGGCTCATCGGTCGGCTCCAGACCGAACAGGACAAGGCTCGACTCGTCGATGGGCTCAAGAGCGCCGCTGGCGGCGTGGACATCGGGGCGCTGAGCGAGACGATCTCCGGCCTCGGCAAGCGGCAGTTCCTGCTCAAGCGGGTCGGATCCGACAAGCCGACCCTGACGACGACCCGATGGGCGATGAGCTACCTGCGCGGCCCCCTCATGCGCAACGAGATCACGCGTCTGGCCGAGACCGGGCTCGTTGCCGGACCAGCCCCCGCCATTGCGCCTCCGGTGCCGATGCTCGACGACACAGCACCGACCCCGGCACCTACCGAGCCGCGCACGCACGCCGACGACGAAACCCCTGTTGCGCCCAATGTGGCCACCGGCATCGCGGTCTCCTACCTCGACCCTGCGGCACCGTGGGCAGCAGCCGTCGGAGCCGGATCGGGCCCACGTGTCGAAGCGGCAGCCATCGCACGGATCCGCCTGCGCTACGACGACACCAAGGCAGCCCTCGTCCACGACGTGGAGTACGAAGCGGTGCTCCTGCCGCTCACTCCGGTACCACGCGCCGTGGATTTCGTTGCCGTCGACTATGACGATCGTGACCTTCTTGACTCTCCCGCCGGACCGGTGACGTACGCGCTGCCGAATGCGGAGATCAGCCGGAAGACCTGGTGGACTGCCCTGCAGAAGTCCCTGACGGAGCATCTGGTCAGCACGCGACCCGTCGAGATCCTCGCCAATCCGGAGCTCAAGATCTACTCCCGGATCGGTGAGACACCAGAGGAATTCGCCATCCGATGCCACCAGGCGGCTGACACCAAGGCTGACGCGGCGATCGCCGCCTTACAGAAGAAGTATGAAACGAAACTTCGTGCTCTGCGGACCCGCTCGGACACCGCGACGGGAGCCGCCGCTCGCGAGGCCGGCCGGCATGAGGTTGAGTACGGCGCTGGTGCACAGGTCGCAAACCTCCTCGGCGGGCTCTTCGGCGGCGCCCGGAGCCGGAAGTCCATCGTCACCGATGTGCGGCGAGCCTCAGCGTCATCCGCACGCGTCGACGCAGCCGCACAGAAGGCGGGCCAAGCCCAGCAGGCCATTTCGGACATAGAGGTTGAGCTGGCTGCGGAGGTGGCCAACCTTGACGCCCTTTGGTCCGAGAAGGCCGCAAATGTCCAGCCCATGCAGATCCCGTTGACCAAGTCCGACGTGGTTGTGGCCGACCTTCGGCTCGTCTGGATTCCAACCGGATCGTGACCAACGGGCTTCCGCCAGAACGCGCCACAGGGGGCAACGCGGGAGTAGCGTCTCGCAGAACCGCAACGGGAGGGGACAAGCATGTCGACGCACACCAAGGGCGATGCACCCATCGGCTTCCCGGAAGCCGCCAGTGACAAGGGTCTGAAGTCCGGGGCCCTCGGACTCATGTCGAGCATCGTCATCGGCATGGCGTCCACAGCACCGGCCTACAGCCTCGCCGCGAGCCTCGGCTTCGTCGTGGCCACCGCGAACGGTGACGGCATCGTCGGCGTCAAGGCGCCGTCAATCATGCTGCTCGCCTTCATCCCGATGTTCTTCATCGCCATCGCCTACCAGCAGCTGAACAAGGCCGAACCCGACTGCGGCACGACGTTCACCTGGGCGACGCGCGCCTTCGGCCCGCGCGCCGGCTGGATCGGCGGCTGGGGGATCATCGCCGCCGACGTGATCGTCATGGCGAACCTTGCGCAGATCGCGGGCTCGTACGGGTTCCAGCTCTTCGGTCTCGACGGACTTGCCGAGTCGACGTTCTGGAGCATGGTCGCCGGCGTCGCGTGGATCATCGTCATGACCTACATCTGCTACCGCGGCATCGAGGTCTCGGCCCGACTGCAGTACGTGCTGCTCGGCATCGAGGTCGTCGTCCTCGTCATCTTCTCCGCGATTGCCCTCATCAAGGTCTACGGCGGCAGCGCCCCCGAGGGCTACCTCGTCCCGAGCCTGAGCTGGCTGTGGCCGTCCGGCATGAGCCTGAGCGCCCTCGTCACAGCCACCCTGATCGCGGTGTTCATCTACTGGGGCTGGGACACAGCGGTCAGCGTCAACGAGGAGACTTCCGATCCGGCGAAGACCCCTGGACGTGCAGCCGTCATCTCCACCCTGTTGCTGCTGCTCACCTACGCAATCGTCAGCGTCGCAACGGTCGCCTTTGCGGGCACCGGAGAATCCGGGCTCGGGCTGGCGAACCCCGACAACTCCGGCGATGTCTTCCACGCGCTCGGCCCATCAGTGTTCGGGGACTCCGGCATGGGCAAGGCCATGGAGATCCTGCTGATCCTGTCTGTCCTCTCATCGGCGTCTGCCTCCACGCAGACAACGATCCTGCCCACCGCACGCACCACCCTTGCCATGGGCGCGTACAAGGCCGTGCCGTCGATGTTCGCCCGCATCCACCCCAAGTACATGACCCCCACGGTCGCGACGGTGTGGATGGGCGCCGTGTCGATCATCTTCTACGTAGGCTTGACGCTCGTCAGCGGGGACGTCCTCGGCGACTCAATCGCAGCGGTCGGCCTGATGATCGCCTTCTACTACGGCATCACGGGCTTCGCCGCAGTGTGGTTCTACCGCCACGACATCTTCACCGGGCTCAGCAACTTCGTCATGAAGGGGTTGTTCCCGTTCCTGGGTGGCGTCCTGCTGCTCGGCGCGTTCGTCATTGCGTCATATAACTACGCACAGCCGGACTACGGCAGCACGACCATGGGTGGGGTCGGCGGTGTGTTCATCATCGGCATCGGCACGCTGCTGCTCGGTGTGGTGCTCATGATCAACTGGAACATGGTCGCGCCAGCCTTCTTCCGCGGCGAGACGCTGTCGAAGCGAACCTCCTCCGAGCTCGTGCTGATGGTGTCGTCGATGGAGGAGGACACCGTCCGACTGCCCGATTCGGGCCTGCCGGACATCATCATCGCCCCCGACCTCTCCAACCTCCCGGAGGGCATGACCGCACTCGACCTGCAGTCGGGCGAGGAGATCGAGAACACCGGGCAACTTCGAGCGCTGCGCGAGGAGCAGGCCGCGGAGGACGACAAGGACCAGTAGCCCAAAAGACCGTTGAGGGGCGGGTTGTGGGGGTGCTCAGGTTCCTGAGCACCCCCACAACCCGCCCCTCAACGGTAGGGGCTAGTTCGACGGGCACCAGAAGCGATAGGAGGCGGCATCGGCCTTCGGGACGATCGCCCAGCCACGCGTCTGGCTGCCCGTCGCCCCGGCTGGGCCCTCCCACAGCACCGAGCCGACAACCGTGCCATCCGTCGAGACGAGTCCGGCCGTCGCGTCAACGGAGCAGGCGGCCGACTCCCGATCGACGATGACGACCTGCTGGGTCGACTCCCCCGGCAGGACGAGCACATGCGACGGCGTCACTTCGGTCCAGCCATCAGGAACCGGACGACCCAGCAGTGCCTGGTCGATGCCGATGGCGAACGGATGCTGCGGATCGGTCGGGGTCAGGTCCTCCGCAAGCCAAGGGTCGGTCTCGGCCGCTCCGCTGTAGTTCCACGGCGTCATGACCGCACCGCCGACGGTCGTGAAGACCGGACCGGCGGGGAGGTCACGGGACAGATCCGGACTCAGTTCAGCGTCGGCCGGGGCGGTGGCACCCACCGCCGCCAGCACCGTGGCCGCGATCTGTCCGGTCGACCGGGGGGCCTCAACGATGACCGGCTCGGTCTGCCCCGGCGCCTTGACGACGAGCGGCACATGGGCGACCTCGGACCAACGTTGCTCAAGAGTGTCACCGACGCGGCGATCGGCACGGTCGGTCATCGTCGCACCATGGTCAGCGGTGACGACAATCATCGTGTTCTCGTACTGGCCGCTCGCCTTGAGGTCGTCGATCAGCAGACCCAACTGACGGTCGAAGTCGACGGCGGAGTTCGCGTAGAGCCTCCGCTCGAGGCTCTTGAGTTCCTCGGTGGTGTACGTCTGATCCGCCTCGGCACCGACCATGTGCGCGCCCTCGACGACCGGCACCCGGAACGGGTAGATCTGCTTGCCTTCGCGGTCAACGACCCACGGGGCGTGCGTACGGATTGAGTGCCAGAAGGCGAAGACCGGATCCTCCGGCGCGGCCTGCCCGACGCTGGTTATGCCATCGACGACGGCGCCGACGGAGTCACCTTCCGCGTTGTCGCCGAACTCGTCTCCACCATTCCAGAAGTCACGCCACTTGCCGTCCAGCGGCGGGAAGAGATCCGAGAAGGGTGCGGCAAGTGCGGTGCGACCCGCGATCGCGAGTGTGTCCTTCGCAAAGGAGGTGTAGCGCTGGACGAATCCGACATCGTCACCAGCACCCACACTGGCGCAGTCGGCGGTACTGCAGTCGAAGGAGTACATCGGCGATTGCATGACGACGGAGTAGGCCGATGCCAGGCCCGGCACGATCCCGATTCCCGCACGAACCTTCTGCATCCGGTCAGCACCCTGCCCGGCCACATCCGAGATACCGCTCAGCATCGACGGCACGGCGTAGTCGGTGTAGTTGGCGCCGGCGTAGGCATGCGAGTACGTCGTGGCGTCAGCGGCGAGGGCCTTCAGGTTGGGCAGTTCCGGCCGCACCTCCCCATCCTGGGTGAACGCGAGGGGGTACTGCAGTTCATCCGAGATCACCCACAGCACCGACGGGCGGTCGGGTCGGTCATCGAAGGCGAACGTGCTCTTCGGCGCCTCCTGGCTCCCCGTGACGAGCGGGATCAGCAAGGGCACCACGGCAGCGATGACCGCGAATACCGCAAGCGCATTGCCCATCGCGAACCGCCGGGCGAGCAGGGTGATCCCCCCCGCCACGACCAGGCCGAAAACGGGCGAGAGGGCTGGAGCGCCTTCGAGCACCGTCCGGGCCAGGACATTGCTGAGGAAGAACCAGGCCACAAGGAGCATCAGCAGTGACATCACGACGTCGCAGACGCGAGCACTGGTCCGGCGCTGCAGGAGAAGCAGCAGCCCGGTCAGGATGGCCCAGCAGATGGCCAGCCCGAGGACGAGCACTGCTACCCAGGCCAGGACGGAGACGCCGTGCGCCGCGAAGAAGACCTGGTTCGAGGCGATCTTGTCGCTGGCGGGGATGACCATCGCCAGGATGCCCACAGCCATCAGCCACGAAGCGTTGTTCGGTGCGCTGGTGTTGGTGCGGGCGCCGATCCGCCGCATCAGGTCACCGCGGTTCACGAAGCGTCCAGCAGGTCCCAGGCATTGACGACGACGCGCGTGGCGGACGTGGTCCCCAGCACCTGCACCTGCGCGAAGCGGTTGCGTAGTGCGGTCAGCAGGGCCTCGGTGGAATAGTCGCCGGACCAGTTCGGGATCTGACTGAGCAGGAGGCGCGACTTCGCGTCATCCTCCGTGGCGAACTCAATCTGCACCGGCGCCCCGAAGGCGGCTAGTGCATCGACCGCGAACTGCATGGGTGTGCCCTGCGTGATCACCACGTGGTGCAGTACGGCCTGGCAGATGACGGCGGAGGGACGAACGCGCCGCGTGAAGGCCGCGAACTCCTGGTCGAGCAGGCCCGGCGTGACTCGGTCGGCGATTTCAGCGACCTGGGCGATGCCTGCGTACAACACGTCCAGCGCGCCGGCGTCCGCGTCCATCACCACAACACGGGCATCGGCATGTCGGACAAGGTGCGCTGCGGTGAAGCCGTCGTTGCCGCCCACGTCGAGGACCAGGCGGTTGCGTCCCGGCGCTGCCGCCACGAACTCTGTCGCCATGGCCGACTTGCGGGTCAGGTCGTCGCTGCCGTAGTGCCCTCGGGTGCCGTAGTCGACCCACGTCGTGCTGTGCTCCTTACCGTGCAGCTTCGCCACCTGCTTGGCAAGACGCTTCGTCAGCGACAGCGTGGCGTTGCGCGCGAGGTCCTTGTTGCGGTTCGCCTCACCGGAGAACGTCGACTCGCTCGGCGCGTTCTTCTCCACGGGGCGCGTGGTGGCCTGCAGTAGCAGCAGCGACAGGCTTCGACGACGTTTCCTCGGCAGCAACTGGCGGGCCGCCTCCGACCGCAGGCCCCGGTGCCGAGCGATCTCCCACGCATCCGCCGCCGTGACCCGGTCGCCCGACCCCACGGCAAGCGGGTTGATGAAGTGCTCGATGAACTGACGTGAGGCATTCCAGGACGGGTTGGGGCGCCAGGTCTCAATCGAACCCAGGTCGATGAAGACGGGCTGCATTCCGCGGAACTGGACGTTGAAGGCGGACGCGTCCTTCAGGTCAAGGCCGATACCCAGCAGCCGACGCCGCAGATCGAGGGTGAGGAGGGCGGCCGACTCGAGCAGCGAGTTCGGCCACTCCCACGGGTACGTGATCGTGTCGACCGATTCGACCGAGAAGACGGCGCAGTCGGCGACGACGGGGCGACCGGACACCGCGGCATAGTCGGCCAGGATCGCAGTGGCAGCCTCGGCAGGAACCTCATCGAAGCCCACCAGGGATCCCTCAGCGACCAGGGTGCTGTAGAGGTCCGAGGATCGAAGGGTTCGCAGGGCGTCAGCCGACGCCGGTCTCGCAATGCGGTACCAGCCGTCTGCGTGGAAGGCCGCGTTCTCGGGGTCGCGGAAACTAGCCGAACCGGTCGAGACCAAGATCAGGCGTCGTTCGAGACCGGCTCGGTCTCCGGGACCGAATCCTGGTCACCTCGGCCGCGCAGCTTGGCAAACTTCGACCGAATGTAGAACCACGTTCCGGCAGCCCCGCTGGCAACCGCAGCCAGCAGGTACGAACCCGAGCCCGCGTCGATGTAACCCACAAGATGGAGCATGTTTACCTCACGTTCGTCCGCGCGTAAGGATTCAGCGTACATGCCTGTGGGGGCATCGCACGCCAGCGGCTACTTGCCGCGGGTCGCCAGCAGCCCGTCGATGTCCCCGAACACCTCCATGCCAGCGCACGAGCCCTCTCCCTCGAGGAGCACCCGCCCCGCGGCGTCCGTGTGGCGGATCGAGATCCGGCCGTCCATGGTCTCCTCGACGCGCTGATGCATGGCCGTTCGCAGGGGTGCGTGCAGCAGTCCTCCCCGCACCCGCTCGGCAGACAGCTCGAGGCGGCCATCGGGACCGTCGAGCGCCCAGCGCACGTGCTGGTCATCGATCGCCAGGAGGGTTTCGCGGGACCGGTTGTAGGTGGCCCAGCGGTGCAACTGTCCATGGTGCACGAGCCCGACGATGAATCCTCGGAAGCTGCCACGAAGCCACGGGATCAGGGCAACGGACGCCACGAGGGAAGCAGACGCATCCTCATCGATGTGGTTGCTGTGCATCCACACGTAGCCCGCGGGGAACGCCCGCCCCCAGTCCTTCTCGAGGTAGCCGCGGCCGCCGTCGAACGACGCACTCTCGCCTTCGACGAGCAGGTCGCCGCCCAGGCCATGCCCGAACGACACCACCCCGTGGTAGCACTCCATGAAAGGGACCAGGCCGTACCAACCCATGATCCCGGGCGAGCGCCAGGTGACCGGCCAGGGATCGAGCGGGGTCGTGAAATCCACCCGCCCGCACAGTTGCGGTACATCCAAGGTCACTCCGTCGGGAGCGAAATGATTGCCCGCGATCGTGACATCGAACCGATCCGAGGACGCAGCGAAGTCGCCCGGCGGGAACACGTGGTACCAGGACCGGCCGCTCGACCCATCGAGCACCTGGATGAAGGCCTAATCGCGGACGGCCCCGTCGCCGGTGTCGAGGCCGCGGAAGATCCCCGGGATGACCGCCCACCTCTGCCGACGGTCGGCCGAGACCAGCTTGACGTACCAGCCCTCGAAGAAGCCGGAGCGCTCCGATGCGCCATGGAAGGCCTCGGGGCGCCGCAGACCGCGGACGAATGCGTAGGGATTCGTCACGGTGCCGGAGCCACCGATGAGACCTGCCACGTGAACGCGCCGGCATCGTCACTCTCGGTCACGGTCACGGTCACGGTCTGACCACCCACCTTGTCGTCGGCGGTGCACGTGAACGTGTACCCCTTCTCCGCGGGGATATCGCCGGGGCACGCGACAGCGAAGGTACCGCCGACCTGGGCGGCCAGCCCGGTGGCGATCTGCTCCTGGATGCTGGCCGGCGCCAGGGTCGCCGCAGAGGAACAGCCGGCGACGAGCAGGACGCCGGCAGCCGTCAGCACAGCTGGTATTCGACGGGTGTTCACGCCGGGCGCCCCCACGACGGGGCCCGCCCGGGTCCCCCTCCGTGAGCCTAGGCCGATTAGGTCGAAACGGACAGATTCCTCGCCGTCGTTCGGTGATTCCACCCCTTGGATGCGACTCCCCGCGAGATAGTGGGCAAGGATGACCACATACTCCCGCGATGCGGGCGATCGGAAGGTGGGGCACATGGGAACCAGGGGCACTCGTCACGTCATGACACTGGCAGCGGTTGCGGCCTCGTCGGCCCTGCTGCTCGCGTCCTGCTCCTCCACCCCCGAGGAAACCCCGACGCCATCCGCGTCGCTTGCCCCCTCCAGCGCCTCGGCCGAACCCTCAGCAAGCGCGACCGAGATCACGCCCACGGGCGCGGCGGCCCTCGCCTGCGCCGCCTACTTCGATCTCGACCTGCTGAACAGCCAGTACGCCGGTGGCGCCGTTGCCGACGGTGACATGACGGAGCAGCAGGTCCGCGCCGACTTCAGAGCCCAACTGAAGGAACTCGTCACCCAGGCCAATCTCGCGGCCGACGACGGCAGCGGCGACGCGAAGTTGGCCGGCAGCGCCACCCGAATGAAGAAGATCGTCAAGGGCCTGAGCATGCAGCAGGCACTCTCCGAGTTGTCCAAGAAGCAGCAGCGGACCTTTGCGAAGTCGTCACTGCGCGTCCAGAAGGCCTGCGACCGCGCCGGCTTCCCGCTGCCGGCAGACAACGTCACCGCGCGCACAGCCGCCGGTCTCTAGCGGCAACGCGCTGAGGCCGCTCGAAAGTGACCGAAGCCCCGTTCCAGCGGCATTTCGCTGATCGGCTGGCATTGCAGCAGGTCGACCGGGATATCTTCACCGGTTGGTGCCATTCGGGTGCGCCCCTTCGCGCCTACGGCGGCCAGATTGCTGCACAGTCGCTGATGGCTGCCGGCCACACCGTCGACGCATCGGATCGGCACGTACACAGCCTGCACGGGTATTTCCTGCGCACTGGCCGCCCCAAGGACTCGATCACCTACCCCCTCGATCGCCCCCGCGATGGCGGATCATTCTCGACCCGGATCGTGAGCGCCGTGCAGAACGGCGAGACCATCTTCATGATGACGGCTTCGTTCGCCCTCGACGACACCGGACCGGAGCACCAGTTCAGCAAGCCGGATCTTCCCAGCCCCGACACGGTCGCCGACTTCCCTATACCGCAACCGGCCTATCTCGTTGGTGTCACTGATCCAGGCGACCTCGACTACCCCGACTCCCAGATCATCGGGCTGCGCATCGTGGAGCCCGACCGACCGATCGAATTGAGTCACGGGCGCTACGAGCGGATGGCGTGGGTGCGAATCGAGGAGGAACTCCCCGAAGACTCACTCGTCCAATCGTGCGCGCTGACGTACCTGTCCGACCTGACGATGGTCAGTACCGCCTTGGCCCCCCACCCCAGGGCAGGGCAAGATCACGAGCTGATGCTCGCGTCGATCGACCACGCCATGTGGTTCCACGCGCCCACACGTGCCGACCGATGGCTGCTCTTCGCGCAGGACACCCCGGTCGCCCGAGGGGGTCACGGTCTAGCGCGCGGCCTGTTCTTCGATGCCGATGGAACGCTGGTTGCCTCTGTCGTCCAGGAGTCGCTGATGCGAACTCGCCGGTCGTGATCCTGCTGGTCTTGGCCGCGATCGTCGGCCTGTTCAGCGGCTGGGCAGCCAGTCGCGTGATCGCCCATGAGACGGGTCGGAGTATCCCGATTGCGATCCCGGCATTCACCACTGCCGCCCTGTGCATCGCGGCGGCATGGCGGTTCGGCCTGGCCTGGGACCTACCGGTGTACGTCTACTTCGCGATGTTGTCGGTGCCCCTGACCATCATCGATCTGCGCACGCACCGACTGCCCAACCCCCTCACTCTCTCGGCCTACCCGTTGGTTCTGGTGGGGCTGGTCATCCCGGCCGTCGCATGGGATGCGTGGTCGGGCCTGGGCCGCTCCATCGCCGGCGGCGTCGCGCTGCTGGCCTTCTTCCTGCTTCTGCACATCATCAATCCCAGCGGAATGGGGCTCGGCGATGTCAAGCTCTCCGCACCGATGGGGGCATTGCTGGCGTGGCTGTCCTGGCCGACGCTCCTCGCCGGGGCATTCGTCGGATTCGTGCTGGCCGCATTGGTCGGGGTGACTCTCCTCGCAATGCGGCGAGCCGGACCGAAGTCGGCGATGCCGTTCGGGCCCTTCATGCTGGCCGGCGCCTGGGTCGCGATCCTCGCAAGTTCGGCCGACGGGATCGCCCCCGGCCTGATACCCAGTTGACGCGGTCAGGTCGTCGAGAACACCTGAACGATCGAGTACACGGCCGGGCCAAGGATGATGATGAACAGCGCCGGCAGGAAGCACAGCATGAGCGGCATGAGGATCTTCACGGGAACCTTCTGCGCCTGCTCGCGCGCTCGCGAGTAGCGCTTGGCTCGCATCTCCTTGGCCTGCTCGCGCAGGACGGAGGCCACGGGGACCCCGAGTTTGTCCACCTGCAGCATGGCCGACACGAAACGCTGGACGTCCTCCTGCGGCATACGGTCCGCCATGGCCGAAAGCGCCTGGGATCGTGAGCGGCCGAGCTGGGTCTCTGTCAGGACGGTGGCGAACTCCTCGGAGACGGGACCGGTCTGGTTGAGGGCGACCTGTGCCAAGGCTGCCTGGAAGCTCAGCCCCGACTCCACACAGAGGTTCAGCATGTCCAGCGCGTCCGGCAGCAGTCGGGCCACCTCCTCGCGTCGCTTGAGCCCGATGTTGTACAGGAGCAGGTCCGGCACCATGAAGGCACCACCGGCGAGAATCGGGACGGCGAGCCACATGAGCCCGCCCTTGCTCAGCGCGAGCACAAGGCCCAGCAACAGCCCCAGGATCATCAGTTCGACCTTGCGGACGACGAGGGCGTCGACGGCATTGCTGTCGGTGTTCCCGGACTGAATCGCGTACCGGGCCAGTCGCTCCCGCGCCTTGGTGCCGACCAGCCGCCTCCCCAGACTGAGGATCCCCACCATGAAGATCGAGTTCCGCTTCTCAGCCGCGACGATCGCCTCGTGGACATTCTGGTTGGCATAACCCTGCACCATGGCGAGCGAGCGACGCTTCAACTCATTCTTGCGGTACTCCATGACCAGGTAGCCGGCGAACACGATGAGGATGAACACGAGAAAGGCCGCCAGCAGAGATACGAAGAGATTCATCGTCACACCTCGATCTTCACGAGCTTGCGCATCCACAGGACACCGACGACGAATGCGACGACGATCGCGCCGAGGCAGACCAGGCCGATGGTCTGCGTCCAGAAGAACGCCACGTATTCGGGATTGGCCACGAGCATGTACAGGAAGATCCCGACCGGCATGGCCGCCAGGATCCAGCCGGACAGTTTGCCCTCAGCTGACAGTGTGCGGATCTCGCGGCGAAGCTCGGCTCTGGACTGCACTGTCTTGGCAGCCGTCTCGAGCACATTGGACAAGTTGCCACCGACCTCACGCTGGATAGACAGGGCGACAACGGTCCACTTGAGGTCCTCACTCTCCATGCGCTCGGAGACGCGCATCAATGACTGCTCGATCGGAGCGCCCATCTGGCTCTCCCGCAGCGCACGTCGCATCTGGCGACTGACCTGGCCTTGACCGTCGGCGGCCGCCGAGTCGAGACCCTGTGCGAACGACAGGCCCGTACGCAACGAGCTCGCAATGAGGAGAAGGAAGTCCGGCAATTCAGTCTCGAAGTCCTTGCGATTCCGGGCCTCGCGCCGGTCCAGGAACCACTTCGTCAGCAACCAGGCGAATAGGACGCCCACGATCAGGGCCACGAGGAAGTTGCCGAACAGGATCCAGCAAACCCCAGCTTCGCGTCGATAGCCGGGTAGCTCTTGCGCGACGACAGCCAGGTGTCCAGTTCGCGCATGATGGCGAACTGCGAGATACCCGGACGCGGCACCCGATCGCCATCGACGAGACCGGCGCTCGAGTACCAGAGAACCTGTTCGGTCCGAAGCAGCGAGCGTCGCTGCTGACGGTAGTAGGCGACGGCCAGCACCAGAACGACGACGATGAGGCCAGCCAGCAGCCCGTACAGCACGGCCGGACCCACAGACGACTGCGCGACCGGCACCGGGGTCGGGATGAGCGTGCCGGTGGCCGGCTCTGCATCCGTGGCGCCCGCACCCGTTCCCGCCAGTTCATCCGTTCGGGGCAGTTTGGCCGTGCCCGTGTAGTCCGTCCCGTCGATGCCGACGGTGACGACGGCGAACTTCGCGCTGGCATCCACCTCGGCCGGCACTGTCGCGGTGACGGAGATCTTGCTGCCGAACGAGCCGGCTGCCTCGCCGAATGCCTGATCCAAGCCAGCGGCATCGTTGGCCAGCAGGAACTGGCCCCCGCTCGTGTCCGCGATCTCCCGCAGGATCTCGGCATGCGCCACCGAGGGAGTGAGGGCGACCACGTCGATGGGGATGCCATCTGCGGCGATCCGGGCGCGAACGTCGTCGATGGTGGCGGCGCTGGCCGAGTCGCCGCCGTCGCTGAGCACGACAAGGCGCGGGTTCTTGGCAGGACTCGCAAGGTCGGAGCCCCCGATGATTGCGTCGTACAGCGCGGTCCTCTGCCGGGCCGTCACGGTGTCGATCGCAGCCAGCACAGCGTCGTGGTCTGCAGTCGGGGCGATGCCGACCTCCACATCGTTGTTGAACGCGATCAGGCCCACATCGATCGTGGGCGGCAGCGCGTTGACATACGACTTGGCAGCCGCGCGCGCAGCAGCGATGCGTTCGCCCCGCATCGATCCCGACGAGTCGAGCACGAGGATGGCCTCGCTCGACTTTGCCCCCTGGTTGATGGCGTTGGCCTGCGACGGCACCTCAGTCGACCCGATGACAACCTTCGACGAAACGTCTTCACCGCTGGGTTCGATGCTCGGATCGAGATAGACCACGAACGAAAGCTCGCGCCCCTTCTGCGAAACGAGTTGGACCGACCGCGCCTCATCCGCACTCGCCAGTGGCGCGAGGGCGACGGTCGACAGGATCGCCAGAGCGGCCCCCACGGCCCCCAGCCGATATCGACGCATCACGTACCCCGCGATACCCGGAAGAGCTCCGATGGCAGGTCGACGCCGTTGTCCGACAACTTCTCCATGAAGTTGGGGGTGATCCCGGTGGGAAGAAGGCGACCGGGGACGGAACTGTCCCCCAGAGTCGTGTAATCGAAGGTGAACAGGTCCTGCATGAGGATCGTGTCGCCCTCTAGACCGGTGATCTCAGAGATTTGCGTGATGTGGCGCGAGCCATCCCTCAGCCGGGCCTGCTGGACGACGACGTTGATCGCTGCCGCCAACTGCTCTCGGATCACCCGAACGGGAAGGTCCATACCGGCCATCAGCACCATGGTCTCGATACGACTCAGGGCATCGCGCGGAGTGTTGGCGTGCACGGTCGACAGCGAGCCGTCATGGCCGGTGTTCATTGCCTGCAGCATGTCGAGCGCTGCGGAGTCGCGGACCTCGCCGACGATGATGCGGTCGGGACGCATGCGCAGTGAGTTGCGGACCAGGTCACGGATGGTCACCTGCCCCTGTCCCTCGACGTTCGAGGGGCGGGACTCCATACGCAGTACATGCGGCTGATCGAGTTGGAGTTCTGCCGCGTCCTCGATGGTGACGATGCGCTCGGTGTCGGGAATGAAGGACGACATGACGTTGAGGGTCGTGGTCTTGCCAGAGCCGGTACCACCGCTGATCAGGATGTTCAGGCGACCGCGCACGCACGCGTCGAGCACCTCAGCGGCCGGACGGGACAGCGTGCCCATCGTTACGAGATCCTTGACAGTGAAGGGCTCCTTTGAGAACTTCCGGATCGTCAGGGAGCAGCCATCAAGGGAGATGGGGGGCAGGACGGCGTTGACTCGACTGCCGTCCGGAAGACGAGCATCGACCATCGGACTGGCTTCGTCGATGCGCCGTCCGACGCGCGACACAATTCGATCGATCGTCCGACGAAGGTGCTCCTCGCTCGAGAACCGCAGGTCGGTCGGGTACAGGCGCCCACCTCGCTCGACGAAGATCGAGTCGGCGCGATTGACCATGATCTCCGTGACCTCCGGGTCGCGCAGCAACGGCTCGAGCGGACCATTGCCCAGGATGTCGTCGATGATCTCCTGGGTGATGCGAGCACGATCAGCGGTCGACAGCGGCCTGCGCGACTTCGACATCGCACTCTGGATCGCAGCGAAGACACTCTCTTCCAGGACCCCCTGCTCCATCTGGCCCGCATATGCCTGCTGACCCAGAGACTGCATCAGGGTGTCGTGGACGTCGTGCTTCAGCGCCTCGTACTCGTCGC
>JAPLBU010000160.1 GCA_026392575.1 Actinomycetota bacterium
CTCCGACGGCATTCGACCGCGTTCTGGCCACCCGTTTCGGTCTCAATGCCATCTCTGCGGTGAAGGACGGGGCTTGGGGAACCATGGTCGCGCTGCAGGGCACGGACATCGTCCGCGTCCCGCTGCAGGAGGCGACCGGGGTGCTCAAGACGGTGCCGATCGAGCGCTACGAAGAGGCGTCGTCCTTCTTCGGCTGAGCAGGGCCTAACCTTTACGCATGTCCGCATCGATCGTCTGGCCCGACCTGCCCGCTGCCCAGCAGCCGCCGTGGTCGGATGCCGACGAGCTCCAGGCCGCGCTCGACGAACTGTCGGCGCTGCCGCCCCTGGTGTTCGCGGGGGAGTGCGATGTCATGGCGACCCGCCTCGCCGAGGCGGCACAGGGTCGTGCATTCGTGCTGATGGGTGGCGACTGCGCCGAGACGTTCGCGGGCAACAACGCCGACTCGATCCGGGCGCGGCTGAAGACCGTGCTCCAGATGTCGGTCGTTCTCACCTACGCCGCCTCACTGCCGGTCATCAAGGTGGGTCGGATGGCCGGGCAGTACTTCAAGCCCCGATCCCAGCTCACCGAGGTGCGCGATGGTGTCGAGCTGCCGTCGTACTTCGGCGACGCCGTCAATGGGCTGCCGTTCGATGCCGCCAGCAGGCGGCCTGACCCGCAGCGGCTCGTGCGGGCCTACAACGCCTCAAGCGCTGCACTGAACCTCGTGCGTGCCTTCACGCAGGGCGGCTATGCCGATCTGCGTCAGGTGCACGCCTGGAATCAGGACTTCGTCCGTGACTCGGTTGCGGGCCAGCGCTACGAGGCGATGGCGGGCGAGCTCGACCGCGCACTGGCGTTCATGAGCGCCATCGGTGCCGAGCCCGACGAACTGCAGCGCGTTGAGTTCTACGCCGCGCATGAGGCGCTGTCGATCGACTACGAGCGTGCCCTGACACGCATCGACTCGCGCACGGGCCTGCCGTACGACGTGTCCGGCCACTTCCTGTGGATCGGCGAGCGAACGCGTCAGCTCGACGGTGCGCACGTGCACTTCGCCTCGACGATCCGCAACCCCATCGGCGTGAAGATCGGCCCGAGTGCATCACCGGACGACATCGTGCAGATGTGCGAGGTGCTCAATCCGGATCGCATTCCCGGACGGCTGACCCTCATCACTCGCATGGGCGCTGGCAAGGTGCGCGACATCCTGCCAAGCATCGTGCAGAAGGTCGATGCGAGCGGAGTGCCGGTCGTGTGGGTCTGCGATCCCATGCACGGCAACACGCGCGAGGCAGCCACCGGTCACAAGACGCGCCTGTTCGACGATGTCGTCAACGAGGTCGAGGGCTTCTTCGAGGTGCATCGCAATCTCGGCACGATCCCCGGTGGCATGCACATCGAGCTCACCGGCGATGACGTCACCGAGTGCGTCGGCGGTACGGGCGGTGTGCTCGAGGGCAACCTCGGCGATCGCTACGAGACGGCATGCGACCCCCGCCTGAACCGCGAGCAGAGCCTCGAACTGGCCTTCCTTGTCGCCGACATGCTGATGATGCGGTAGCGATGTCCCACCCGGTCGGCGCACTCCTCGCAGCGACCTATCGCACGCCTGCCGGTCCGATCACGGTCGTCGTGGATCCGCATGCGGCGGGGGACCTCGGCCCTGCCGAGTACGGCGCCGTCGTCGTATCGACCTTCTCCGACCTCGACTCCTCCCTTGAGAGACTGCCCGGGCATGGTGACATCCGACCGCGCAGCACAGTGCCCTTCGTGCGCGACGTCCTGCAGCGCTACGCCGACGGGGACCTGAACGCACTCGAGGAGATCTCGGTCATGCAGCCCGGTGGCCCCTTCCAGCAGCAGGCCTGGCGCGCGATGCGCGCCATCCGCGCTGGCAGCGTCGATACCTACGCGGGCCTGGCCCGACGCGCCGGTGCCCCACGGGCTGCGCGGGCTGCCGGCACCGTCTGCTCGACAAATCTCGTGGCCCCCTTCATCCCCTGCCATCGCGTGGTGGCATCGAACGGGCTGGGCGGCTACGGCTACGGGCTCGACATCAAGATCGCCCTCCTCGAGCACGAGGGCGTGCTGCTCTAGCCTGATGACGTGAGCGGATCAGATCGCGACCCCATGGGCTCCGTCGTCGACGATGTCGCCGATGCGATCCTGCTGGCACGTGCAGAGGGCCGATGCCTGGAAGCGCCGTACTGCGGTATCCCGCTCGATGCAGACCAGGCCTATGCCGTGCAGGGCCGGGTCGTCGCAGCACGGCTGGCGCGCGGTGAGCGGATCGTCGGCTGGAAACTCGGGTACACGTCCGTAGTGATGCGTGAGCAGATGGGTATCGCCGAGCCGAACTTCGGGCCGCTGACCCTCGTATTGGGTAAGGACGTCCCCACTTCAGTGGACGCCGCCGGCATCCGGCCCTTCGTCGCGTGTGCGCATGCGGCCCTGGAGGTCGTCGACTCGGTTTGGTGTGACTACCGGTTCGGCTGGGCGGACAACACGGCAGACGGCTCGTCGGCGGCCTACGTCGTCCTCGGGCCGCAGTTGCCGTTCGACGGTGACGATGGCCTCGCCTCCCTGCTGGTTTCCCTTGAGCGCAATGGCGATTCGTGTGGATCAGGTCGAGGAGCTGATGCCATGGGTGACCCGTTGGCGGCCCTCGCGTGGCTGGCCGACCGGCTGATCGAACGGGGGGAGTCCCTGCGTGCTGGAGATGTCGTGATCACGGGTGGGCTCACCCGAGCGGTGCCGTTGGAGCCCGGCGATGTCGTTGTGGCTCTCATCGGCGCGGTGGCCGTCACCGTGCACGGGGCAGCTGGGGCTGTGGTTGAATGCTAATTCAGTTTCCGTCACTCCGGTAGACGGCACAGAGGACGGCAGGGGGGCTACGTGGACGTCGGGGCCGACGATCAGGCCGCCTTGCGCGCTCGGCTGCAGGCGACCATCGACAGTTTCCTCGACCCGCACGTCTTCATCGAGGCGGTCCGCGACGAATCCGGGACCATCGTCGACTTCGTCTTCCTCGACGCGAATGAGGCCGCCTGCACGTACAACAGCCGCACCCGCCAGGAGATGATCGGCGCACGGCTGATGGAGATCCTGCCCGGCCACGCGGCGTCGGGGATCCTCGCCGACTATGCGCAGGTCGTCGAGACGGGCGAGCCGATCATTGTCGATGCGCTGCCCTACTTCAACGAGATCATCGGGGAGGTACGACAGTCGGATCTGCGGTGCATCCGGGTCGGCGAGCAGTTGAGCGTCACGTGGCGCGACGTGTCGGACAGGGTCGCCGCCGCGGAGTCGGCTCGGATAGCCCGTGAACTCCTGCAGTCGACCCTCGACTCGCTGCTGGACCCGCATGTCTATCTCCAGGCGGTGCGTGATGGCGAGGGTCGCATCATCGACTTCGTTTACGAAGGTGCGAACGACGCCGCGAGCGTCTACAACCAGGTGGCGCGCGCGGACCTGCTCGGCATGCGCCTGCTGGAACTCCTGCCCGGCCAGGCGGGCAGCGGCCTGCTTGCCCTGTACGCCGGGGTGCTGGAGTCCGGGCAGCCGGCCGTTCTCGACGACTTCCTATATCCACACGAGGTCGTCGGCGAGGATCGCTGGTTCGACATGCGGGTGAACCGGGCGGGCGATGGACTCAGTGTCACCTGGCGTGATGTCACGGACCGGCACGACTATGTTTCAGCGCTTGCTGACAGTCAGGCCCGCTACCGGATCCTCGCAGAGAATGCGTCCGACATCGTCGCGCACCTGCGGGGAGCCACGATCGTGTGGGTGTCGCCTGCCGTGACACGGATCCTCGGCTGGGAGCCGGACGAGCTGGTCGGACTGCTTGCCACGGACATTATTCATCCGGACGAGGTTCAAGACCTCGTCGAGCAGATGTCGACGCGATTGGAGACCGAGCAGTCGCGGATGCGATTCCGGCTGCGCGCGAAGAACGGCGCCTTCCACTGGTTCGACGTTCTAGGCTCGCCTCTCATCGGTTCAGACGGGGCGCAGGACGGGCGGGTCGCCGCCTTCCGGCTCGTCGACGACGAGGTTGCCGCGCGGACCGCGCTGGAGATGCGCGCGCGCCAGGATGATCTCACCGGGCTGGTGAATCGCCAGGAGATGTTCGAACGGGTAGGCGCGCTGTTCCGTCGCTCATCCCGCACCGGTCGGGAGATCGCCATGGTCTTTTGTGACGTGGATGATCTCAAGAAGGTCAACGACTCCTTCGGGCATGCAGCCGGCGACGAGCTGCTGCGGATGGTGGCGTCCCGGCTGTCAACGTCCGTGCGCGGCGGCGACGTCGTGGCACGTATCGGTGGTGACGAGCTGCTGGTTGTCCTCGATGGGGTGCACGACCTCGACCAGGCGGAGGAACTCGCGAACAAGCTGCGTGCCATCGTCGCTGAACCAGCCCTGATCGGTGAGCAATGGCACCACGTCACGATGAGCGTCGGCGTTACGCTTGCTGTCCCGGGCGAGGATGTCGATGCTGTCGTCGCGCGTGCAGATGAGGCGATGTACACCGCGAAAAATGGTGGACGAGACCGGGTCGTCGCCGTCTGACGCTCGTCCGTGCCGCGTGCCTCGTTCAGACGATGTTGACCTCGCCGCGGAAGCCGCCGTCGACGAACCGCTCGACGCTCAGCGGTGCCACATCGACGACCGGCTCCCGTCCGAGGTAGATGTCGCGGATGACTTCACCCACGGCCGGACCCTGCAGGAACCCATGTCCTGAGAAGCCCGTTGCGTAGAGGAACCGGGATACGTCGGCGCTCTCGCCGATAAGGGCATTGTGATCGGGTGTGACCTCGTACAGGCCGGACCAGCGATGGGCGATGCCGACGTCGAGCAATGCGGGGCAGCGGACCTCGATGGCGGACATCAGGTCGGCGAGCCACTCCTCGCTGTAGTCGAGGCGTCGCCGCATCGATGGTCATCGGCATGGTGGGCGGCATCAGCGCGGCCAACTCGTCATTGAGGGACTCTGTGATCAGGATCTGCCGGCGCAGGGGAGAGACCGGCAGCGAGACACCCGCGAATTCGCCGATCTGGGCAGACCACGGTCCGGCGGCACAGACCACCGTCGATGTCCGAACGCTGCCCTGATCCGTCCGTACCGCGACGATGTCGTCGCCACTGCGCTCGATGCCGGTGACGGTGACGCCGGTGCGGATCGTCGCCCCGTGCCGACGTGCTCCCGTCGCGTAGCCGAGGACCACGGACTCAGGGCTGCAGTAGCCATCGCGTGCGTGGAAGGCAGCGCCGAGGACATCGGCGGTCACGACGGCGGGGGAGAGTGCAGCTGCCTGCTCGGGGGTGAGCATGGCGCTCGGCACCCCCATCGCATTCTGGAGTGCGACCGACTCGGTGTAGACCGCCAGCTCGTCGGGAGTCGTCAGCAGGAAGAGGTAGCCGGGCTGGTGGAGATCGATCTCCTGACCCGGGCGCGTCGGGAAGTCCTCGAATGCGGCGAGTCCGCGCCAACCGAGTGCGATGTTGACGGGGTCCGAGAACTGGGCCCGCACGCCGCCGGCCGCCTTGCACGTCGATCCGCTGCCGAGCTGTGCCTGCTCGAGCAGCAGGACATCGCGCACTCCCGCCTCGGCGAGGTGGAAGGCGATGCTCGTGCCCATGACGCCACCACCGACGATGACGACGCTGGCCTGCTCAGGAAGGTCCACGGACCGGACCCTACGGGGTGCAGCCAGCGGCGACGGTGCCGCTGTTCAGGAAGGCGCTGACCAACGACCAGACCTGGGACGCGCGAATGATCCCGCCGTGATCCAGGGGTCCGGTCGCGCAGGCGGCCGTCACCTCGACGTTGGTTGCACCGTCCAGGGAACTGGAATCCGGTGGCCGGATGACGTCATCGGTCGCCGAGTATGCCGACAGCCAGCGGGTGGG
>JAPLBU010000263.1 GCA_026392575.1 Actinomycetota bacterium
GCCTGGTAGCGGGCAAGGATCTCCTCAACGTCCGTCTGCAGATCGCCCATCGCAGTCTCCGAGGCCTCGATCCGGGTCAGCAGGGTGCGCATCTCGTAGTTGCGGGCCGCCCAGTCGCTGACGAGGGTGCCGACCAGGACGAGCGTCACGAGGAAGGCGAGCGCACCCGCCACGTACGGGACCCACCGTCGCGGTCGACGAGCGGGCGCTTGCGCTTGCGGGCTCACAGGGTCACTCATCGGACCATTGTCCACCACGTTTCCCGCGTCCGTCGCCAGCGGCCTGACGCAGCGACCACCCTTGGCTAGCGTGTGTCCCGTGACGACCACCGAGCACGACGCGACTTGGCAGGAGCGCTACCGCGCCCTGCAGTCGACGCTGCTCGAGCAGTACCGCGCGATCCCCGTCGGCGCACCCGTCCGCCTGGCCAAGCGCACCTCGAACCTGTTCCGCCCACGCGATGCCGTGAGCAGTCCTGGGCTCGACGTCGCCGCCTTCGATGGCGTCCTGCATGTCGACCCCGATGACCGCACGGCGGAAGTGCTCGGCATGACCACCTACGAACACCTCGTCGACGCCACCCTCCCGTACGGCCTCATGCCGATGTGCGTTCCGCAACTGCGCACCATCACCCTGGGTGGGGCCGTCACCGGGCTCGGGATCGAGAGCGCCAGCTTCCGCAACGGCACACCACACGAGTCCGTGATCGAGATGGACATCCTCACCGGGGCGGGCGAGATCCTCACGGTGAGTGGTGCGGCCGACGATCCACATCGCGACCTGTTCTACGGCTTCCCCAACTCCTACGGGTCACTCGGCTACGCGCTTCGGCTGCGCATCGAGCTGGAGCCGACGCGCCCGTTCGTGCTGCTTCGCCATGTCCGGTTCGCAACCGCCGAGGCCCTCACCGCTGCGATGACCACGATCGCCACCGACCGGGAGTTCGAGGGTCGGCAGGTCGACTTCCTGGACGGCACGGTCTTCTCCCCTGACGAGCAGTACCTCACCCTCGGGACGATGGTCGACACGCTCCCCGCTGGGATGACGCCCAGCGACTACACGGGGATGGGCATCTATTACCGCTCCATCCAGTCCAGGACGATCGATGCCCTGACCATCCACGACTACCTGTGGCGCTGGGACACCGACTGGTTCTGGTGCTCCCGCGCCTTCGGCGCGCAGAACCCAACCCTGCGGCGCCTGTGGCCGAAGAGCCGCCTGCGCAGTGACGTCTACTGGAAGCTCGTCGCCCTCGACCGCCGCTACACGCTGTCGGCGCGAGCAGCACGGCTGCGCGGCAAGCCGGCTCGGGAGGCCGTCGTCCAGGACATCGAGGTCCCGGCCGATCGGCTGGTCGAGTTCCTCGAGTTCTTCCACCGAGAGGTCGGAATCCAGCCGGTGTGGGTGTGCCCCCTGCGGCAACGCGACCCGGCGGCCCGCTGGCCGCTCTACGAGTTCGATCCCCAGACGCTCTACGTCAACGTCGGCTTCTGGTCGACGGTCCCCCTGCCAGCAGGAACGAGCCCTGACGAGGGCACCGTCAACCGGCGCATCGAGGAGGTCGTCACCGGCCTCGACGGCCGCAAGTCCCTCTACTCGACCGCCTTCTACGACCGGGCGGCTTTCCGAGAAATCTATGGCGGAGTCGAGTACGACCGGCTGAAGACGGTCTACGATTCTCAGGGTCGATTGCGCGGCCTCTACGAGAAGGTCGTCGAACGGCAGTAGACGGGAAGGAGGCGCTGCAGTGAATCTGGGTGAGGTGTTCTCGCTTGTGGTCCCCGCCGATCGGGGCGTCGGGTTCCGGGCATACGACGGGTCGTCCGCCGGTCCCGTCGATGCCGAGGTCACCATCGACATCCGCAGCCCCAGAGCTGTTCAGTACCTCGCGTCGGCTCCCTCGCAGCTCGGCCTGGCCCGTGCCTACGTCTCCGGTGACCTCGAGATCATCGGCGACCCCTACACGGCACTGAGCCGGCTCTACCCGCTGCCGCTCGATCATCTGACATGGGCCGACAAGGCCCGGCTCGCACGACAGTTCGCACCGTATGCGATCAAGCGCCCCTCCCCGCCACCCCAGGAGCGCCAGCTCAGCGGCCGGCGGCACTCCAAGGGACGCGACGCCGATGCCATCCACCACCACTACGACGTCAGCAACCGCTTCTACTCCTGGGTCCTCGGCCCGTCGATGGCCTACACGTGCGCCGTGTTCCAGACGGCCGATGCGTCCCTCGAGACCGCGCAGGAGGAGAAGTTCGACCTGGTCTGCCGCAAACTCGGCCTCACACCGGGCATGCGCCTGCTCGACGTCGGTTGCGGCTGGGGTGGCATGGTCATGCACGCCGTCAAGCACTACGGCGTGATCGCGGTCGGCGTGACCCTGTCCGAGCAGCAGGCCCACTACGGCCAGGAGTCCATCCAGCAGGCTGGGCTAACCAGCCAGGCCCAGATCCGCTTCTGCGACTACCGCGACGTCCCGGAATCCAGCTTCGACGCCATCTCCTCGATCGGGCTGACCGAGCACATCGGACGGGCGAACTACCCGTCCTACTTCTCCTTCCTCTACGGCAAGCTGCGCCCCGAGGGCCGGCTGCTCAACCACACGATCACCCGGCCGCACGACGGCTGGGTCAGCCACCTGCGGAAGTCGTTCATCAACCGCTACGTGTTCCCGGACGGCGAGCTCTCCGGCCCCAGCCAGGTCATGACAGCGATGAACTCGGCGGGCTTCGAGATCCGCCACGAGGAGAACCTGCGCGAGCACTACGCACTGACCCTCAAGCACTGGTGCCAGAACCTTGAGGACCACTGGGACGAGGCTGTCGCGGAAGCAGGGCTGGGTACGGCCCGCGTTTGGCGCCTCTACATGGCGGCATCCCGGCTCGGCTTCGACATCGACATGATCCAGTTGCACCAGATGCTCGGGGTCAAGCTGGGGCCCGGTGGCGCGAGCGGCATGCCGCTGCGGCCCGACTTCAGCACCAAGCCCGTGCACGGCGTCGTCTAGGGCTTTGGCCCTCCGCCACCGACTCCGGGAACAACCGAATCATGGTGTGGCGGGTCTAGACTCGGGAACACCGAGCTTGGGGGACCTGAGCAGCAGTTCCCTGGGGGGGGGTGTGGCAGGTGACCGATAACTGGGTCTCGCGCGCCCACGAGCGCGACCGCTTCGAGTTGGCGATTGCCGGCACCCGGCTCGGGCTGTGGGACTGGGACATGGTGACCGGCGAGACGGTCTTCAACGAGCGCTGGGCTGAGATCATCGGATACACCCTCGATGAGCTGAGCCCCACGTCCATCGAGACCTGGACCTCCCTCGCGCATCCCGACGACCTCGCGCACTCCGCTGCCGAGATCGAGCGCCACACCCAAGGCCTCATCCCGTTCTACGACGTCGAAGCGCGGATGCGTCACCGGGACGGCACCTGGGTCTGGGTACGCGACCGCGGACAGATCGTCGAGTGGACCCTCGACGGGAAGCCGCGCCGCATGCTCGGGACCCATGAGGACATCAACGACCGGGTCATCGCCCAGGACGAGTTGGCCGCATCGGAACGACGGTTCGCCGCGATGTTCCGCGACCACGACGCCCTGATGCTGCTCGTCGATCCCGGCACCGGGCGGATCGTCGACGCGAATCACTCAGCGGCGCAGTTCTACGGGTACTCCATCGATGAATTGCGAAGCATGAAGATCGATCAGATCAACACCCTGCCGCCCCGGGAGATCGCCCGACGACGCAAGCAGGTGGTCGACCACACGCGGGAGTCCTTCGTGTTCCCGCACCGGCTCGCCAACGGACAGAGCCGGCTGGTCGAGGTGCACTCATCCCCGATCGTGGATCACGGCCGCACCCTGCTGTTCTCGATCATCCGCGACGTCACCGAGCGGGAGTACTTCGAGGCCCAGCAGCGGCAGGCCGCCGCCGTGTTCGACCACATGTCCGACGCCGTCATCATCGCCGACAACCGCGGCATGGTGCTGCGGGTCAACCCCGCCTTCACCCGCATCACCGGCTGGCCACCGGAGAGGATCGTCGGCCACGACACGCGATCGATCGCCGCCCCGATCGCGGACCCCGATCTGCGAAAGACCGTGAGGGAATCGCACCGCAAGATGGAGGGCTTCCGCAACGAACTCATGCTCATGCACGCCGACGGAACCGAATTCCCCTGCCTCATCAGCGCCAGCCCCGTCCACGGTCCCATGGGCGTCATCGACGGCTACGTCACCCTCGTCACCGACATCCGTGACCGGGTTCGTACCGAGCAGGATCACCTGTCGTTCGTCACCCGGCATGACCCCGTCACCGGTCTGCCCAACCGAGTGTGGTTCGCCGAACTGCTCGACCAGCGACTGGACGAGATGCACAGGAACGGCTCCTTCGCGACCCTGCTGCTCATCGACATCGACCGCTTCCAGGTGATCAACGACTCCTTTGGCCGGGATGCCGGCGACGACGTCCTTGCCCAGATCGGGAGACGCCTTCAGGCCCGGCTGCGACCCGAGGACCGACTCGCAGCCACCGATGGCAACGAGTTCGGCGTCCTCCTCGATGGGATTTCCGGCCTCCCCGAGGCCACGCGGGCTGCCGAGCGCATGCTCGAGGCGATCGTGAGCCCCGTGCTGCTGCCGGACGGCACGGAGGCCCGCACCTCTGCCTGTGTCGGTGTGAAGGTGATTCCCGGGTCAAGCCAGACGGCCGAACTGGTCCTGCAGAATCCGCCACCACTCCGAGATGCTCGCCCCGGCCACCCGCGAGCGAGTTGCCCTCGAGACGCGCCTGTGGCGCGCATGGCAGGGGCGGGAGTTCAGCGTTCACTACCAGCCACAGGTGGATATGAGAACCGGCGAGATCGTCGGCGCCGAGGCGCTGATGCGGTGGTTCCCGGCCGACGGTCCGCCCGTGTCTCCCAGCGAGTTCATCCCGGTCGCTGAGGAGATCGGCCTGATCGCCGACCTCGGCCGGTGGGTTCTCGACCAGACCTGCCAGCAGGGGGTGGCATGGGCGGCCGCGGGCCTTCCCCACATCACCCTTGCCGTAAACGTGTCGGCTGCCCAGTTCCTGAATGGGACGCTCGGAGAGGACGTCGATCAGGCGCTGGCCAAGACCGGACTACCCGCGCAGTGGCTCGAGCTTGAGTTGACGGAGTCCGGCCTGTTCGGCATCGGGCCCGACACCATTGCCGAGCTCACCTCGATCCGCGAGCGCGGCGTGCGGCTGTCGATCGACGACTTCGGCACGGGCTACTCCTCACTGTCGTACCT
>JAPLBU010000131.1 GCA_026392575.1 Actinomycetota bacterium
AACTGCCGGAAGCCTGCATCCTGGTCTTCGGGCAGGAGGGTGACGGACTGACACCGATGGCCCGCGAGTCATGCAGTGCCGTTCTGTCAATCGCGCAGTTCGGCTCCACTCGCTCGATCAACGTCGGGGCTGCGGCCGCCATCGCGATGCATGCCTGGGTCCGTCGGCACGTCTACGGCCAGGTGACGTGATGTCATCGGGTCGCGCCCTCGCCGGCAATTCGCACTACCGTCGACTGTTCGCAGCACGAACGATCAGCAATGTCGGCAACGGCATCTTCCCGATCGCGCTGTCCTTCGGGATCCTCGCGCTGCCGGGCACCACTCCAAACTCGCTCAGCCTGGTCCTGGCGGCGCAGGCCATCCCGATCGTCCTGCTGCTGCCGTTCGGCGGTGTGATCGCAGACCGCGTGGGCAGCGCCAAGATCATCGCCATCACCGATGTGCTGATGAGCCTCGTCGTAGGTTTGATCGCCGTCCTGTTCATCACCGGAACGGTGACGATCCCGATCCTCGTGGTCCTCGCGCCCATCACGGGGGCGCTCGTGGCGCTCTGGTACCCGGCGTTCCCCGGGCTCATCCCCGACGTGGTGGAGTCGGACGAGCATCTGCAGTCCGCCAACGCCTACGTGAGCGTTGCTTCGAACGGCGGGCTCATCGTGGGCAGCGCGATCGGCGGCCTGCTTGTCGCCTCGTTCGGGGCGGGAGTGGCGATTGCCGTTGACGCGGCCTCGTTCCTTGTCGCCGGGATCCTGGTGTTCTCGTTCCGGCAGGTGTCGAAGCCACACCACTCGGGCGAGTCGATGCTCGGTGACCTCGCTCATGGCTGGCGACTGGTGATCACGATCCGCTGGTTCGTCGTCGTGACCCTTGCCTTCAGTGTCATCGTCATGGCGCTGCGTGCGGCCGAGGAGGTCATGGGACCTGTCCTGGCACTGCAGGAGTACGGGGGTGCTTCGGGCTGGGCCTTCGTGCTCGTTTGCATGTCCGTCGGGCTGCTGCTCGGGGCATTCGTGGGCTCTAAGGTCACCTTCAGCCGGCCGATGTTCTACGGAATGCTGATCACCCTGGCGCTGCCGCTGTGGCTCGTGTCGCTGGCCTACGCATTGCCTCTCCCTGTCGTAGCGTTCACGGCCTTCCTCTGGGGACTCGCGATCGAACTGTTCCAGGTGATGTGGTTCACGACGCTCCAGACGAATGTCCCGCGTGAGTCCATCGCCCGGGTCAGCTCGTACGACGCCATGGGCTCCCTGATGTTCGGCCCGATCGGCCTCGCGCTGGCCGGCCCACTGGTCGTGGCGGTGGGACTTCAGACCGCGTTCCTGGTCACGGCCGGAATCACGCTGGTGGCCATCGTGGGTTCGCTCTTCTTCCCGTCGCTCCGCAACCTGCGGGCGCCACAGACTCAGGAGTAGTCGGGGGACCTCTGGCGATGACACGCGGCCCCACTTCTGAAAGAATGGCAACGCTTACATCCGCCCGCTAGCCGCAGGAGTCCCCGATGCCCATCGCATCCCCCGAGGTCTACGCCGAGATGCTCAACCGAGCCAAGGCCGGCAAGTTCGCGTACCCCGCGATCAACTGCACCTCGTCCCAGACCATTGTCGCCGCCATCCGGGGCTTCGCCGAGGCCGAGAGCGACGGCATCGTGCAGATCTCCTGGGGCGGCGCGGAGTTCGCCTCCGGTATGACCGTCAAGAGCATGGCTGCGGGTGCCACGGCTCTGGCCGAGTTCGCGCACTCGATCGCCGCGCACTACGACGTGAACATCGCACTGCACACCGACCACTGCCCGAAGGACAAGCTGCCTGGCTTCATGGAGCCGCTCATCGTTGTCTCGCAGGAGCGGGTGGCCAAGGGCCTCGAGCCGCTCTTCCAGTCCCACATGTGGGACGGATCCGCGGTGCCGCTCAAGGAGAACATGGAGATCTCAAAGCGCATGCTCGAGGAGTGCCGCAAGGCCAACATCATCCTCGAGATCGAGATCGGCGTTGTCGGTGGCGAAGAGGACGGCATCGAGGCATCGCACGATGCCAAGCTGTTCTCCACGGTTGAGGACGGCCTGGCGACAGCCGAGGCCCTCGGTCTGGGCGAGAACGGCCGCTACATGGTTGCCGCGACGTTCGGCAACGTGCACGGCGTCTACAAGCCCGGCAACGTCGTCCTGACACCCAAGGTGCTCGACGACATCCAGACTGCCGTCGGCGCGAAGTACGGCCAGGACAAGCCGTTCGACCTCGTCTTCCACGGCGGCTCGGGATCGCTGCTGTCGGAGATCCGCGAGGCACTCGACTACGGCGTCGTGAAGATGAACATCGACACCGACACCCAGTACGCGTTCACGCGCCCGGTTGCCGACCACATGTTCACCAACTACTCCGGTGTCCTGAAGGTCGACGGTGAGGTCGGCAACAAGAAGATGTACGACCCGCGCGCCTGGGGTCGGCTGGCGGAGACCGGTATGGCGGCGCGCGTCGTCGTCGGCTGCCAGGACCTGCGGTCCGCCGGGACGCGCATCAAGTAGGCCTCAGAAGATATGAGGCACAGGCATCTGGGAGAAACGGTCAGGAACGGCGCATTACGCCGGTTTCCTGGCCGTTTCTCCCGTATTGCGGGACAAACGGGCAGGGATGGGGCGGGAGGGGCTGGATTCGCGCATTTCTCCCGGTGTTGACAGGCTGAGGCCATGACCATCGGTGAGAACCTCTTCCCCGGCCCGCCCGCCACTCTGCTGCCGGTAGACCCGGCCGCCGCTGAGCTCGCTGCGGGGGTGGATCCCGGCCTCGTCGTTCGGACGTACCCGACGAGCTCACTCGTCTGGGCTGACCTCGCTGACCAGGCCTGGGACGAGAGCGCCATCGTCGAGTCCTACGCCTTCGCGCGCGTCGGCTATCACCGCGGGCTCGACGCCCTGCGCCGCAACGGCTGGAAGGGCCACGGCCCGGTCCCGTGGAGCCATGAGCCGAATCAGGGCTTCCTGCGTTGCCTGCGGTCACTCGGTCGTGCGGCGGGTGCCATCGGCGAAGCCGAAGAGGTCGACCGCATCGGTGTGTTCATGGACGACTGCGACCCGTCCGTTCCGCGCGACTAGTGCCGCACGCGATCGTCGTAGGCGCGGGCATCAGCGGAGTCGCCTGCGCTTCAGCCCTCGCTGAGGGGGGCATCGACGTCACGCTGCGTGAGCGCGGCCGCGCCGTTGGCGGTCGGATGGCGTCACGAACGATGCGCGATACCGGCACCGCCAATGACGGACGTGTGGTTGACATCGGTGCGTCCTACTTCACGGTTTCCGATCCCGAGTTCGTGTCATGTATTGGCGGTCTCGTCGATCAGGGCATCGCCCGCCCTTGGACTGATGCCTTCCACGTCGCGAGCCCTCAGGGAATCGAAGGCGTGCGTTCAGGCCCGATGCGATACGCGGCGAACGGCGGCCTGCGAAGTGTCGTGGCGTCGCTGCTGCACCCTGCCGTCACTGTGGTCTTCGCATCCGAAGTGGGTGAGGTGACGGGTGACCCACGCGGTGCCGCGGTTGACGGCGAGCGCGTTGATGCCGTCGCCGTCTGCATGCCGCAGCCGCAGGCGGCGCGCCTGCTTGCCGGTGCGCCAGCGCCGGGCACCTGGGAGCCGGTCATCGTCGTCACGTGCGCCTTCGACGAGCGCACCTGGCCGCTGCTCGACGGCGTCTTCGTCAATGACGACGCCGTCATCACCTGGATCGCTGACGACGGTATGCGTCGCGGTGACGACGCCCCGGTGCTCGTCGTGCACGTCCACCCGGTGCTGTCGGCACGCCATCTGGACGACCCAACGGCCGTGATCCCGGCGGCGATCGCGGCGGTCCAGCGGGTGCTCGGTATCCGCGATCTGCCCTCGTGGGTCGAGGCCCACCGCTGGACCTATGCCAAGCCGCTGGCCGGCAGCGACGAGCCGTTCCTGCTGCACGGGGGCGGCTTCGTCGGCCTGGCCGGCGACGCGTGGTCGGGCGGCCCGCGGGTTGAGGCCGCCTGGCTGTCGGGGCATCGCCTGGGCAAGGCGCTGGCCACTCGGCTCGCCATGTCCGATTGACCGGTAGGCTTCCCCAACGTGCCAGCAATCGTGCTCGTCGGTGCCCAGTGGGGCGACGAAGGCAAGGGAAAGGCGACCGACCTCTTGGGCGGCCGCGTGGACTATGTCGTTCGCTACCAGGGCGGTAACAACGCCGGTCATACCGTCGTCATCGGTGACCAGAAGTTCGCCCTCCACCTGCTGCCCAGCGGCATCCTGACTCCGTCGGTCGTGCCGGTCATCGGCAACGGCGTCGTCATCGACCCGGCGGTCCTGCTGCAGGAGATGTCTGCCCTGAACGAGCGCGGCATCGACACCTCGAAGCTGGTCATCAGCGCGAATGCGCACCTCATCACTCCGTACCACGTCACCCTCGACAAGGTCACTGAGCGCTTCCTCGGCAAGGCGAAGATCGGCACGACCGGACGAGGGATCGGTCCGGCCTACAGCGACAAGATCGCTCGTATCGGCATTCGCGTCCAGGACCTCTTCGACGAGTCGATCCTGCGGCAGAAGGTTGAGAGCGCGCTCGACGGCAAGAACCACGTCCTCGTCAAGGTCTTCAACCGTCGCGCGCTCGATGCGAATGCGATCGCCGACCAGTTGCTCGAGTTCGCCGCTGTGCTTGGCCCGTACGTCGCTGACACGGCGCTGCTGCTGAACCGTGCGCTCGATGACGACAAGGTCGTTCTGCTCGAGGGTGGTCAGGGCACGTTGCTTGACGTCGACCACGGCACCTATCCGTTCGTCACGTCGAGCAATCCGACGGCTGGTGGCGCGTCGACCGGCAGCGGCATCGGCCCGACGCGCATCACCGGCGTCGTCGGCATCCTCAAGGCATACACGACACGGGTCGGCTCGGGCCCGTTCCCGACGGAACTCCTCGATGAGAACGGCGAGAAGCTCCGGACGATTGGCGGCGAACGCGGTGTCACAACCGGCCGTCCACGACGCTGCGGCTGGTTCGATGCGCCGATCGCGCGATTCGCCACTCGCGTCAACGGTCTGACCGACATCTTCCTGACGAAGCTCGATGTCCTGACCGGCTGGGAGAAGATCCCGGTCTGCGTCGCGTACGACGTCGATGGTGTGCGCAGTGACGAGATCCCGATGACGCAGACGGAGTTCCACCACGCGAAGCCGATCTACGAATACCTGCCCGGCTGGACCGAGGACATCTCAGGTGCGCGGACTCTGGCCGACCTGCCGGCGAATGCGCAGTCCTATGTGCGCTACCTCGAGGAGATCTCCGGCACGCGGATCAGCGCGATCGGTGTTGGGCAGGATCGCGACGAGACGATCGCGATTCACGACCTGCTGTCATGACCGCTGGCCGCGATGGCGCGGAGGTACTGATCCAAGGCCAGATGACGAACCGTGGTCCAAGGCGGCCTGGCCCCCGGAACCCTCGACGGTCCTGACGCAAGCAGCGGTCACCGTTCGCCCGGCGAAGCCGGGTGACGCGCTGGGACTCTTCACGGCGCTGGACCACGATCCGTGCTGGCTGCATGTGAAGGGTCGCCCGGAGTCCGAGGACGACCTGCTGCAGACGATCATCGACGCATCGCGTCAGGGCAGGTGGATGTGGATCGTCGAACGCGACGGCGCCGTCGTCGGCACCACCTCCTTTCTCGAGGTCTCACCTGTTGACGCTCGACTGGAGATCGGCTTCACGATCTACACGCCCGCGGTGTGGGGCTCGGAGGTCAACCCCGTGTGCAAGCTGCTCCTGATGCGCTGGGCCTTCGACCACGGGTTCGGTCGAGTGCAGCTCAAGACCGACATCCGCAATGAGCGCAGCCAGCAGGCCATCGCCAGGCTCGGCGCGTCGTGCGAAGGCGTCCTACGGCGGTATCAGCGCCGGCAGGACGGGTCCGTCCGCGACACGGTCGTGTTCTCGGTGACGGCTGAGGAATGGCCGGCCGTCGAGGCTGGCCTGGTGGCTCGACTCATCTAGGCATCATGATGCACCGCAAGGTGATGCGTTGATGCCCACAGGCTAGAATGGGTGAATGCGAACCACCCTGACTCTTGACGATGATCTGGCCATGGCCCTGCAGGAGATCGCTCGAGCAACGGGGCGCCCCTTCAAGTCCGTGGTGAACGCCTGCCTCCGCAAGGGCCTGACCGCTACCCCCGAAGCGCGAGCACCGATCGTCGTACGCACCTTCAACTCCGGTCTTCGTGAGGGCATCGACCTCACGAAGGCCCTCGACCTCGTCGCGGACATGGATGATGAGCACTTCCGCGATGTGACGGGCAGACTTCTCGGGGAAGCGGCGGTCGATGATCGTCCCTGACGCGAACCTGCTCATCTTT
>JAPLBU010000302.1:0-843 GCA_026392575.1 Actinomycetota bacterium
CGAGGCCACCGACATCGCGCGCGACAGCGAGGAGTCCTACGTCGCGCTGCTCGAGGCGATGCGCTGGCTGGGCCTGAACTGGGATGAGGGCCCCGAGGTCGGTGGCCCCTACGAGCCCTATCGCCAGTCCGCCCGGATGCGCGACGGTGTCTACACCGATGTCGCGAACCGGCTGCGTGAGGGCGGGTTCGCGTACGACTGCTACTGCTCGACCGAGGAGCTGGAGGCACGCCGCGAGCAGGCGATGGCCGAGAGGCGCGCACCCGGATACGACCGGCACTGCCGCGCCCTCACCGCGGACCAGATCGCGGGCTACCTCGCTGAAGGTCGTGCGCCTGTGCTGCGCTTCCGGATGCCCGACAACGACTCCACGTGGGATGACCTGGTCCGTGGGCCCATCACGTTCGCTGCCGACCAGGTGCCGGACTTCGTCCTGGTCCGTGCCAACGGTGAGCCGCTGTACACCCTCGTCAACCCTGTCGACGATGCGCTGATGCGGATCACGCACGTGCTGCGAGGCGAGGACCTGCTGTCCTCCACGCCTCGTCAGCTCGCTCTGTACGGCGCGCTTGCCGCGATCGGCGTCAGCGACGGCACCACGCCGCGCTTCGGTCACCTGCCCTACGTCATGGGCGAGGGCAACAAGAAGCTGTCCAAGCGCGATCCCGAGTCCTCGCTCCAGTGGTACCGCGATGAGGGCTTCCTGCCCGAGGCACTCCTCAACTACCTGGCGCTGCTGGGCTGGTCGATGGGCGAGGACCGCGAGTTCTTCGGCAAGGACGAGATGGCGGCCGCCTTCACCCTCGATCGCGTCAGCCCGAATCCTGCGCGGTTCGACCTCAA